>NZ_NHPE01000062.1:0-51615 GCF_002252895.1 Halorubrum sp. Eb13
GGAAGTCGACGCTCGCGAAGTCCGTCCTCGGGCTGCTCGACGACAACGGCGAGGTCCGCCGAGGGAGCGTCCGGTTCGACGGGCGGGACCTGCTCGACCTCTCACCGGTCTGTTGTTCCATCGCCCGCTGGACCTCCTGCGAGGGGCTCACTTCGCGGACCTCGACGGCCTCGACGCGGATCCCCCACTCGTCGGTCGGCTCGTCTAACTCCTCGTTGATGCGGTCGTTGATCTGGTCGCGACGGGAGAGCGTGTCGTCGAGCTCCATGTCGCCGAGGACGGCCCGGAGCGTGGTCTGCGCGAGGTTCGAGACCGCCTTCTTGTAGTCGTCCACCTCGAGGAACGCCTTCTTCGCGTCCATCACTTTGATGTAGACGACCGCGTCCGCCGTCACCGGCGAGTTGTCCCGCGTGATCGCCTCCTGCTGCGGGACGTCGAGCGTCTGCGTCCGCATGTCGAACGCGTACGTCCGGGAGACGAACGGCGGAATGAGGTGGACGCCCGGCTGGAGGAGCTTCCGGTACTCGCCGAACACCGTGAGCGCCTCCTTTTCGTAGGCGTCGACGATCTCGACCGCGCTGACGACCGTGACCGCCGCCAGCAACACCGCGAGCGCTCCGACGCCGAAGACGAGGCTCTGGCTGAGGAGGGCGAAACCGACGAGGAGGGCGGCGCCGAGCGCCGTGTACTGCCAGACGGCGTCCGGGATACCGCCGACCGCGTCCTCTAGCTCGAGGGTCTCGCCGCGCGGACCTTGGGTTCCCATAACTTGAGTTACGGTTCGACGCTGTTAACGGTTCGCACGAGTCGGGCGCGGCAGCGGTGCCACGCCACGATGCCGTCTCCGAGAAACCGGTAACGCCGGCAACTGCGGGCGCAGTTAAATACGTGGCGGGCCCACGTCGATCCATGCCATCCGACGAGGACCAGCCCGACCGCGAGTTCCGCACCCGAAGCGTCCACGCCGGCTCCGACCCGGACCCGGCGACCGGCGCCCGGGCCACGCCCATCTACCAGACGACGTCCTACGAGTTCGAGGACGCCGACCACGCCGCCCGGCTGTTCGCGCTGGAGGAGGCCGGCAACGTCTACTCCCGGATCATGAACCCGACGAACGGCGCCCTCGAAGAGCGGCTCGCCTCCCTGGAGAACGGCGTCGGCGCGATCGCCACCGCTTCCGGGATGGCGTCGCTCGACCTGGCGACGTTCATGCTCGCGTCCGCGGGCGACAACATCGTCTCCTCGTCGGCGCTGTACGGCGGCACCTACACCTACCTCACCCACTCCGTCGAGCGGCGCGGGGTCTCGACGCGGTTCGTCGACCCGCTCGACTACGAGGGATACGCCGACGCCATCGACGAGGACACCGCCTACGTCCACATCGAAACCATCGGGAACCCCGCCCTCGTCACGCCGGACATCCAGCGGATCGCCGACATCGCCCACGAGCACGGCGCCCCGCTGTTCGTCGACAACACGTTCGCGACGCCGTCCCTCTGCCGCCCGCTCGACCACGGCGCTGACCTCGTCTGGGAGTCGACGACGAAGTGGCTCACCGGCAACGGCACCACCGTCGGCGGCGTCCTCGTCGACGGCGGCTCCTTCCCGTGGGGCGAGTACCCCGAGAAGTTCCCGGAGATCGCGCAGGACAACCCCGCGTACCACGGGATCAACTACGTCGACGCGTTCGGCGAGGCGGCGTTCACCTTCGCGGCGGTCACCCGCGGGCTGCGCGACTTGGGGAACCAGCAGTCGCCGTTCGACGCGTGGAACACGCTCCAGCAGACGGAGTCGCTTCCCCTCCGAATGGACCGCCACTGCGAGAACGCCGGCATCGTCGCGGAGTACCTCGACGAGCACGGGGACGTGGCGTGGGTGAACTACCCCGGACTGGAGAGCCACGAGACCCACGCGGAGGCGAGCGAGTACTTGGAGGGCGGCTACGGCGGCATGATCACCTTCGGGCTGGAGGGCGGCTACGAGGCCGCGAAGGGCACCGTCGAGAACGCCGACCTCGCGTCGCTGCTGGCGAACGTGGGCGACGCGAAGACGCTCGTCATCCACCCGGCGTCGACGACTCACCAGCAGTTGACCGAAGCAGAACAGGAGGACGCCGGCGTCACCGGTGACATGGTGCGGCTCTCCGTCGGCATCGAGGACCCCGCCGACATCGTCGCCGACCTCGAAGCGGCGATCGAGCGCGCGACGGCGTAACCGGCCGCGAGACGGCCGCCTTCGTTTATAAGTCGTCGGCGTCGAACTTCCAGAGCCCGACCAGCGGCGGCGCGACCGTCCAGAACACGAGCATCGACGCCGCCGATATCTGTCGGTTGACGGTCTCGCCCGCGAACAGCTGCCCGCCGAGGAACGCGTTCGACAGGATCTCGACGCCGGTCGTCGGGTTCGACACCCGGAGGAACGTCCGGACCTGCTCCGTCGACACCGGGAGCGGGTCGACGATCCCGCCGGCGGCGCCGAGGAACTGGCCGGTGACGGCACCCCACAGCAGCACGAACAGGACGTAGATCGAGACGCCGCCGATCAGGGCGCGCCGCTGGGTCGACGCGGCGGCCGAGCAGCCGACCGCGATCGCGACGAAGACGACCCCGAGCACCGCGGCGAAGACGGTGAACCCGAAGTACGAGCCGACGTTGAACGCCGCGATCCCCCCGGTCTGCGCGAGCACGGCCAGCACGGCGGCGGGGAGCAGGAACCCGACGAACACCGCGACCGACAGCGCGGCGCCGCGGCCGACGACCTTCCCGAAGACGACGTCGGCCCGCGAGTGCGGCAGCGAGAGGAGCAGCTTCAGGGAGCCGGACTCGCGCTCGCCGCTCACGGCGTTGTAGCCGATCACGACCGCGACGAGGGGGACGAGCGTCGTCACGAGGAACGGTCTGACGAAGAAGCGGAGGAGGAGCTCCGTCGCGAACTGCTCGCCCTGTCCCGTCGGCCTGATCACGAACGCGAAGACGGCGACGAGTAGCGAGAACAGCGCCACGAGAGCGATCATCCCCCGCGAGCGCACCGCGTCCTGGAAGTCCTTCTCCGCGATGGCGGCGAGGGTCATTCGGCCACCTCCTCGTCCGGAGCGACCGAGCCGGGCCGTCCGCCGTCGGATCCCGCCGCGTCGCCCTCAGCCGCGTCGCCCTCCGCCGCGTCGCCTTCCGCCGCGTCGCCTTCCGTGTACGCCAGGAACAGGTCTTCCAGCGACGCCTCCCGGGTGTGGAAGTCGGCGACGTCGACGCCGGCGTCCTCCAGCGCGGCGATGACGCGTGTCTTCGCGCCGTCGGCGCAGCTCACGACGAGCGCGTCGCCGTCGCGGTCGACGCGGCTGACGCCGTCGACCGCGTGGACCGCCTCGACTGCCGCGTCGCTCGCACCGCCCGTCCCGCTCGCGTCGCCGACCGATATCTCCAGCGTCTCCTCGCCGCCGACGGCCTCGCGGAGGCCCTCGACGGAGTCCTCGGCGACGAGCTCGCCGTCGCGGAGGATCCCGACGCGGTCGCAGACGGCGTCGACCTGTTCAAGGATGTGCGAGGAGAAGAAGACGGTCGCGCCGCGGTCGGCCTCGCGCTGGACGATCTCTCGCATCTCCTTCGCGCCCGCGGGGTCGAGCCCGGAGGAGGGCTCGTCGAGGACGAGCAGGTCGGGCTCGCCGACGAGCGCCATCGCGAGCGCGAGCCGCTGGCGCATCCCCTTCGAGTAGCCGCCGGCCTTCCGGTCGGCGTCGTCGAGCAGCCCCACGCGCTCTAACAGGGCGTCTGGGTCGTCGTCGGCCTCCTTCGATCGGACCGCGAACTCGACGTGCTTCCGCCCGGAGAGCCGGTCGTACACGGCGAACCCGTCCGGGAGCACCCCGGTCCGCCGCCGGATCGCGACCCCGTCGCCGGTGGCGTCGCGTCCGAGGACGCGCACCGTCCCCGCGGTCGGGCGGACGAGGTCGAGCAGCATGTCGATCGTCGTCGACTTGCCGGCGCCGTTCGGGCCGAGAAACCCGTACACCTCGCCCTCCTGTACGGTGAGGTCGAGGTCACGGACGGCCGTGACGTCGCCGAACTCCTTCCGCACGCCACGCAGCTCGATGGCGGTCATACACTCCCGTTCCCGCGTCTCGCGATAAAGGGTTGCGGGTCTCGTCGGCCAGGCAGCGGCGCGTAGCGGCGTCGCGAAGCCGAGCGGTGCAGCACGCGCCGAACGCCCGCGACGCTCGGACTCGGAAACCGAAAGTGATTGCTCAGTTGAAGTAAAAAAATAAACCTACATAATATGACTATTACTCGTACCTCACCGTCGACGCTTCGACGACGGATCGAACGCATTTAGAATTTGAGACTTTTAGGCCGACTCGGCGGGTAGAGTCCACAAATTTTAATTAATACTCTTCGGGAGGTCGATCGGGATGCTTCCCGTACCACTCCAGTCGACTGTTCAGTTCGCTCACAGTCCATTATTAACATTTATAATTAGTTTGATACTTGTCGTCGCGCTGCTCGTGTGGCTGGACCTCCCGGCGTTCATCGGGCTGATCATCTCGGCGTTCCTAGTCGGCGTGGTAAACACGATCTTCGTCGCGGACTTCACCGCCGCGGACGCCGGGAGTGAGGTCGCGACGGCGTTCGGGAACGGAATGGCTGGGATCGGGATACCGATCCTCATGGCGGCGGTCATCGGGAAGGGAATGCTGGAGAGCGGCGCGGCACAGCGGGTCGTTCGCGGGTTCCAGGGCGTACTCGGCGAGAGTAATTCCGATATCGCGCTGCTCGGGAGCAGTTCGGTGCTCGCGGTTCCGGTCTTCTTCGACAGCGTGTTCTACCTGATGGCGCCGCTCGCACGGTCGATGCGCGCCCGAGTCGGCCGCGACTACACCCTGTTCATCGTCGTCGTCGGCGCGGGGGCCGCGACGACGCACGTGTTCGTCCCGCCCACGCCCGGCCCGCTCGCGGTCGCCGACCAGATCGGAAGCAACCTGTTCACGACGATCGTCATCGGACTGGTGACCGCCATTCCGGCGGCGATCGTCTCCGGGCTCGTGTACGGACGCTGGATCAACAGCCGACTCGACATCCCGCTGCGTGACACGATGGCAACCTCGACGGAGGAGTTACAGGCGGTCGCGGACCGGCCGACCAGCGAGCTTCCGGGAATGCTCGAATCGCTGGCGCCGATCCTACTGGCGGTCCTGCTGATAGCGTCGTCGACGTTCGTTAACACGTTCCAGGAGGCGATTCCGGCCCTGGCCTCGGTACAGCCGATCACGGACTTCATCGGAAACAAGAACGTCGCGCTGACGGTCGCCGCGCTCGCGGCCGCGTACACGTTCTACCGCTACGACACCATGAGCCGGAGCGAGTGGAGCGACGAGCTCACCGAGGCCCTGAAAAGCGGCGGGAACATCGCCGCGATCACGGCGGCCGGCGGCGCGTTCGGCGCGCTGCTCGCGGCCTCCGGCATCGGTGACTACCTGGCCGGCGCGCTCCAAGAGGTGGGGGTCGGTCTGCTCGTCACGGCGTGGCTCATCGCCGCGATCGTGCGCATCGCACAGGGGTCGGCCACGGCCGCGATGCTCACCGCCGCCGGGATCATGGCGCCGCTTACCGGGCAGCTGACCGTCCACCCGGCCTACCTCGTGATGGTCATCGGCGCCGGCGGGAACATCTTCTCGTGGTTCAACGACTCCGGGTTCTGGCTCGTCAGCGAGATCGGGGGGCTCACCAAGACGGAGACGCTGAAGACTTGGACCGCGCTGACGACGATCATCTCGGTGACGGGGCTCGTCACCGTACTGATCGTCTCCGCGGTCCTCCCGCTGGCCTGACGCGGTCGACTCGGCGTCCGTTTTCCCGCCGACGCCGACCGGGTGACCCTCGGCGCTACCCGTCGTCCTCGGGCGGCCACGCGACCCCGCGCTCGGCGAGGAGGTCGGCGAAGGCGTCCTCGTCGAGCACGGGGACGCCCTCGGCGTCGGCGTCACTTCGCTTCGACCGCCCGGGGCTCTCGCCGGCGACGAGGTAGTCTGTGTTGCCCGACACGCTCGACGTGGCGTTCGCCCCGTGCGCCTCCACGTGCGCCTGCGCCTCGCTCCGCGTCGCCGACAGCGACCCGGTGAAGACGAACGTGAGCCCGTCGAGCGCGTCGCCGGCCTCGACCTCGACCGACTCGGGCTCGACGCCGCGCTCGCGGAGCCCCTCGATGGCCGCCCGATTCTCGTCGCTGTCGAGGAACGCCCGGATCGACTCGGCCACCTCGGGACCGACGTCGTCGACCTCGCGAAGCGCCGCCTCGTCGGCGTCGAGGACCGCGTCGAGGTCGCCGAACGCCGCCGCGAGCGCGCGGGCGGTCGTCGCGCCCACGTCCGGGATCCCGAGCCCGGCGAGGAAGTCGCCGAGCGGCGGCTCCTTCGTCGCCTCCAGCTCCGCGACGAGGTTCTCGGCGCTCGTCTCCCCCCACCCCTCCAGCGCGGCGAGCTCCTCGACGGTCAGGTCGTAGAGGTCCGGCAGCGACTCCACGAGCCCGGCCTCGCGGAGCTGCTCGACGCGCTCGGGACCCAGCCCCTCGACGTCGAGCGCGTCCCGCCGCGCCCAGTGTTCGACCGCCCGCTCCAGCTGCGCCGGGCAGCCGAGCCCGCCGGTGCAGAAGGCGAGCGGGCCGTCGCGCTCGACGGGGGCCTCGCAGACCGGACACGCCTCGGGGAACTCGTACGCGCCCTCGGAGCGCTTCTCGACGACCTCGGGGACGTACGGGATCACGTCGCCGGCGCGGTAGATCCGCACGCGGTCGCCGACGTTCACGCCGAGCGTCTCGATCTCGGCGGGGTTGTGGAGGGTCGCCCGCGAGACGGTGACGCCGCCGACGTCGACGGGGGCGAGCTCGGCGACGGGGGTGAGCCGGCCCGTCCGCCCGACCTGCACGGTGATACCCTCCACCGTCGTCGTCGCGGTTCGGGGCGGGAACTTGTACGCGAACGCCCAGCGCGGCGCCCGCGAGGTCGACCCGAGCGCCTCGCGGTGCGCCCGGTCGTCGGCCGCGATCACGACGCCGTCGATCTCGTAGTCGAGGTCGTCGCGCTCGGCCATGAGGCGCTCGCGGTAGTCGAGCGCGCCCTCGATGTCGCCGACGCGCTCGACCCGGTCGGCGCGGCGGAGCCCGAACGCGTCGAACGCGTCGAACTCGGCCCAATGGGTGTCGGGGCGCTCCGGCGGCTCGGCGTCGTCGCCCTCTGCCCCTTCCGCCGCCCCGTCGCCGGCCTCCCACGCCAACACGTCGAAGAAGAAGACGTCGAGCGGGCGCTCGGCGACGACCGCGGGGTCGAGCTGTCGGAGGGTCCCGGCCGCGGCGTTGCGGGGGTTCGCGAACGGTTCCTCGCCGCGTTCGATCCGCTCCTCGTTGTACGCGTCGAACGCGTCGCGGGGCATGTACACCTCGCCGCGGACCGCCAGCGTCCCCGGCGGGTCACCGCGGAGCCGGCCCGGAACCGAGCGGATCGTCCGCACCTGCTCGGTGACGTCGTCGCCCTCGAGGCCGTCGCCGCGAGTCGCGGCGCGGGCGTAGACGCCGTCCTCGTACACCACCTCGACGGAGAGGCCGTCGAACTTCGGCTCGCAGACGTACGCGACGTCGTCGGGGTCGAACCCCTCGGCGTCGAGCCCGCGCCGGACGCGCTCGTCGAACTCGCGGACCGCCTCCGCCTCCGTCGCGTTGTCGATGGAGCGCATCGGCGCGACGTGCTCGACGGTCTCCAGTTCGTCGAGCGGCTCGCCGCCGACGCGGCGGGTAGGCGAGCCGTCGGTCGGGAGGTCGAACGCGTCCTCCAGCTCTTTGAGCCGGGCGAACAGCCGGTCGTACGTCTCGTCGGAGACCAGCGGGTCCGCCTCGACGTAGTACCGGTGGTCGTGCTCCCGGACCGCCGCCCGGAGCAGGGAGGCCTGCTCGGCGGCGTCCTCGGTCGAGAGCTCCTCGACCGGCTCGAAGTCGGTCGGCGGCGACTCGACGTAGGGGTTCTCGTCCGGGTCCGCGTGCCGGGGCGACGACCCGGATTGCGCGCTCGTCATCGACCGATCCTTGCGGCGGCTCGGGTTAAAAGCGACCGTTCGCGGGCGATCGGACTCCAGTCGATCGCCCCCGGTCGCGGTCCGGTCCCCGCCCTACGCGACCCGGTCGCCGGCGGCGAACACCGCCGCCGGCTCCCGCCACGCCTCGACGTCTTCGGTCGGGTCCGCGTCGAGGAGGACGAGGTCGGCGCGGTACCCGGCCTCGACGCGGCCGACGTCGTCGAGCCCGAGCAGGTCGGCGGCGTTGACGGTGGCGGCCTCCAGCGCCGCCTCCGGGGAGAGGCCGTAGTCGACCATGTACGCCAGCTCTTGGGGAATGTCCTCGAAGAAATTGAACGGCGTGCCCGCGTCGGTGCCCATCGCGATCGGCACGTCGGCGTCGAGCGCGTGGTCCCACGCGTCGTCGAAGCGGTCGGCGGCGTCCTCGGCCTTCGCCACGGCGTCCTCGGGGATCCCGGCCTCGATCCCGTTGTCGACGATGCCGCGGAGCGCGCTCGCGGTCGGCACCCAGTAGGTGCCCCGGTCGGCCATCATTTCGGCGGCCTCACGGTCCATGAAGGTGCCGTGTTCGACGCTCGTGATCCCGGCCTCGACGGCGTTCTTGATCCCCGCTTCGCCGTGGGCGTGGGCCGCGGTCGGCGTGTCGGTCGGCGCGGCCGCGTCGGTGAACGCCGCCAGCTCCTCGGGCGTCAGCTCGGGGGCGCCCGTCACCGCGCCCTCGGTGAGGACGCCGCCGGTCGCCATGCACTTGAGCACGTCCGCGCCCGCCTTCAGCTGCTCGCGGGCCGCCTTCCGGACCTCCGCCGGCCCGTCGGCCTCGCGCCCGAACCAGTTGCCGTGGCCGCCCGTCATGATCACGTTGCGACCGCACGCGAGCACCCGCGCGCCGTCGAGTTCGCCCTCGGCGACCGCCTCGCCCGCGTCGAGCGCGAGCGTTCCTCTGCTCCCGAGGTCGCGGACCGTCGTGACTCCGGCCTCGACCGCCGCCCGCAGGTTGCTCGCGGCGCGGTAGCTCGCGGCGTAGTCGCTCTCCGACACCGCGGTCGAGACGTCCGGGCGGCCGTCCATCATCACGTGGACGTGCGCGTCGATCAGCCCGGGCGCGACGGTCTTCCGGGCGGCGTCGATCTCCTCGTCGACGTCACCCGCGTCGTCGACGTCGTCGCCGACCGCGACGATCTCGCCGTCCGCGATTGCCACGTCTGCCTCGCGACTCCCCGCCGCGTCGGCGACCCGTCCGCCTCGGAGTACGTACATACCATATGGGGGACCGTTCGACGGGTAAACGCTCGGGTCGCGGTAGTCCGGAATTTACACTTGTTATCGTGTCACACACCATCAGTAATAAACCGACGGTCAAAGTCTCCGCACCCATGCCAACTCCTGACAACCCGGACCGTGGCGGCGGACTGTACGCGCGACGGATCGGCGAGCCGACCACGAGCGACGAGGTGAACGGTTACTGGCTGTTCGGGGTCGGCGTGCTGCTCGGGCTCGCCGGCGTCGCGCTGTTCTTCGTCACCGAGTCGGCGACGACGACCCGCGGCATCGCGTACGCGCTGACCGCGCTGGCGCCGCCGTTCGTCATGCTCGGGGCGGTGATACGCTTCCCGCTACGCCGGACCGGAACGTACCTCGGCTACCTCGGGACGGCGGTGAGCGTCCTCGGCGTCGTGTGGTTCGTGAACATCTTCCCCGATGGGTGGTTCACCGCCTCCGGCGATTCGACCGTGATCACGCTGTACGGGGTCGGGCTGCTCCTCATCGGGCTCGCGGGGACGGTCGTCCCGCTGCTCTCCGATCCGGTGTACGAGGACTACGAGCAGATGCGCGACGAGACGGCCGCCGCGACGGCGGAGCGCGACGAGACGAGCGCCGAACTGGAGGCCACCCGCGAGGAGCTCTCGTCGACGGAGGCTGACTTGGCGTCGGTCCGCGACGAACTGGCGTCGACGCGAGAGGAGTTGGCCGCCGCCGAGGAGCGCGCGGAGGACCTCGACGCGGAGGTCGCGGTCGCGCGCGACGAGGCGGCGTCGCTCCGCGAGAGCAAGGCCCGCTTCGAGCTGTTCACGGACGCGGGCGGGAAGCCGCGCTGGCGGCTCCGACACCGCAACGGGAACGTGATCGCGACGTCGGGCCAGGGGTACAGCAGCCGCGGGAAGGCACAGCAGGGGCTCCACAGCGTCCGGCGGAACGCGCGCGGCGCCGGGCTCCTCCGGATCGAGACGCCGGTCGAGGAGGCGGAGGCCGTCGCGGCCGACGACGGGCCGGAACCCGAGGACGCCGACGAGCCGGCCGTGGCGGTTCCGAGCGAGGACGAGGGGATCGAGAGCGCGGCGACGTTCGAGCTGTTCGAGGACGCGGGCGGGGAGTGGCGCTGGCGGCTCCGGCACCGCAACGGGAACATCGTGGCCGACTCCGGCCAGGGGTACGCCTCCCGGTCGAACGCGGTCGAGGCCGTCACGAACCTGAAGACGAACGCTCCGGGCGCCGGCGAGGAGACGGTCGCGTAGCGGTCGCCGGCCGAGCCGTTTTTTTTCAGCCGTTCAGGACGCCGCGAGCAGCTTCAGCCGCAGCTCGCGCTCGTCGACTTCGTACTTGAACGCCGGGTGCCCGTCGACCATCACGTAGGGGACGCGTTCGCCGTACTCGTCGGCGAGTTCGGGGTCCTCGTCGACGTCGACCATCTCGAGGTCGATCGCCACGTCGAGCCCGGCGGCGGTCTCCTCGATCGTCTCCCGCGCGGCGTCACAAAGGGCGCAGTCCTCGCGGGTGTACACCGTGACCGGGACCGACGCGTCCGTATCGCTCATGCGAGCCGGTAGTGTCGTCGACGACGAGTCGCTTTCGGTCGCCGATCGGCGCCGCCGCGCGTCGGTGGACGCGACGCGGACTCGGTCCGCCTCAGAACACGTCGGGGTCGTCGCCGATCTGTCGCCGCCCGCTGATGATGCTCGGGGTGCCGCCCGTCTGGATGATGTTGAACGCGGTCATCAGGTCCGAGCGGGAGATGATCCCGACGAGCCGCTCCTGGCGGTCGACGACGGGCAGACGGCCGACGCCGTTCTCCTGCATCGTCTGGAGGGCGGTCATCGCGTCGGTCTCCGGGCCGACGGCGACGACGTTCGTCGCCATCACGTCGCCGACGGTGTACGCGTCGCGCTCCACCTCCCGGACCGACCGCGCGTCTTCCAGGGTCACCATCCCGACGAGGCTCTCGCCGCGGAGCACGGGGTACCCCGTGTGCCGCTCCTCGAACATCCGGCTCATCAGCTCGGCGACCGAGGTGTTCTCGCGCACGGTGTGGAGGTCCTCGCGGCCGGTCATCACGTCGCCGACGGTGACGTCCTCGAAGGCGGCCTTCAGCGTGGTCTGCTGGGCCTCGCCGGAGGCGGCGATGTAGATGAAGAAGGCGAGGACGATCAACAGCAGCTGGAAGTTGAACAGCCCGATGAGCCCCATGACGAACGCGAACGCCTTTCCGACCGCGGCGGCGCGCTGGGTCGCCTGCGCGTGCGGCTGGTTCCGGGCCAGGAGCGCGCGGAGGACGCGCCCGCCGTCCATCGGGAACGCCGGAAGCATGTTGAAGACGGCGAGCACCACGTTCAACAGCGCGAGGTAGCCGAACACGAACAACACCGCGTTCGACCCGACCGGCGCCAGGACGAACACGGCGTAACAGCCGGCGCCGACCGCGATGCTGACGACCGGCCCCGCGATCGCGATCCAGAACTCGTGTTTCCAGTCCTCGGGGAACTCGCTGAAGCTGGCGAGCCCGCCGAGCAGCCACAGCGTGATCGATTCGATCTCGTAGCCGTACCGCATGGCGACGATCGAGTGGCCGAACTCGTGGAGGAGGACGCCGGCGAACAGCCCGACCGCCGCCGCCAGCCCGAGGGCCCACGGCGTGAGCCCCCCGGCGAGCGCGGCCGGGTCGATGCCGGCGCCGAGCGACTCGTTCATCACGTCGGCGATCATCTCGATCTGCGAGCCGATGAGGTAGGCGAACAGCGGCAACACGATCAGGAACGTCCAGTTGAGCCTGACCGGGATCCCCAGCGCCGTCCCGATCTTGAGTCCACGCATGCCTCCGAATACGTCGGGTGGGAGGTTAAACGTCCTGACGCCGACGCTCCCGAGAACCCGCGACGGTGACTCGGCCCGACCGACGCCGACGCGCGCCGCCGTCGTTTATAAACACCTTGCCGCCGATCGGTCGGTATGGGAGACTCCACTGACGCAGCGGCGAGCGCATCGGACGCGGTCCTGAAACGCGGCGACGAGGTCGGGTACGAGGCGGTCGACGCCGCGGACGGGCTCCGGAAGGGCGTGCTCTTAGACGAGTCGGACGGCGCCCCGCACTTCGCGATGCGGCGGTTCGAGATCGCGCCCGGCGCCGCGGTCCCGCGTCACACGAACGCGGTCGAACACGAGCAGTACGTGCT
This sequence comes from Halorubrum sp. Eb13, assembly GCF_002252895.1. Classification (NCBI taxonomy): domain Archaea; kingdom Methanobacteriati; phylum Methanobacteriota; class Halobacteria; order Halobacteriales; family Haloferacaceae; genus Halorubrum; species Halorubrum sp. Eb13. Next base: position 12,497 of record NZ_NHPE01000062.1, read on the forward strand.
CGCCGGCGAGTACGTGGTCGGGATCGGCGAGACGGAGCACGCCGTTTCTCCGGGTGACGCGCTCCTCATCCCGGCCGGCGTCGAGCACTGGTACCGGAACGACGGCGACGAGACGGGGGCGTTCATCTGCGCGGTGCCGAACGGCGACGACGCGATCGAACTCGTCGAGTGACCCGTCGCTCCCTCGCCGCTCACTCGATCGTCCCGACCCGGTCGGCGACGTAGCCGAACTGGTCGCGGTAGCCGTACGGCGACAGCAACACGGGATAGAAGGGCTCGTCGGCGCGGAGCTGCTCGTCGCCGGCGGCCGCGAAGGCCTCGCCGACCTCGACGCGCTCGAAGTTGCGCGCGAACACCTCGTACCGCTCGGCGTCCGGCTTCGGGATCCGGTCGCGGAGCCGGAACACCTCGACGTCGTCGCGGCCGCCCGCGTCGACCACGTCTTCGGCCCCCGGCGCCGGGAGCGCCCCGGTGGCGGCCAGGAACGCCCGCGTCAGCCAGTAGGCGTTGTCCGCGGCCCCGTCGGACCCCTGCAGGCCGGCCTCCACCTCGAGCGTGTGCGGGTGCTCGATGAGCCGGCCCTCGGTGAAGGCGTCGGTCTCGATGACGACGTCGACAGGGAGGTGCGGAGCGACCGCGCGGGTGACCTCGTCCATCGAGTCGATCACCGCGAACGGCTCCGCGGACGACTGCGTCGAGTGGATCGCGAGGGTGGTACACCCCTCGACCTCGGGGAGGAGCTCGGCGGCCAGTCGCTCCTCGTGGGCGGCCGACTCCGGGTCGCCGGGGAACGCCCGGTTGAGGTCGGCGTCGAGGTAGCGCACACCGGCGTCGAGCGCCGCCTCGTTGGCGACGATCAGGCGCACGGGGCGCTCGACGTCGACGTCGCTGTCGAGGAGCCGTCGGACCGCGCGGGCGCCGCAGGGCTCGTCGCCGTGGATCGCGCCGACGACCGCGACCTCGGGCTCGCCCTCGCCCAGTTCGTACACGTCCATACCCGTCGGACGCGCTCGGCGGGTAAGTCGCGTTCGGATCGCCGCCGCGCTCGGACGGCTCGTCACCCCTCGTCGACGCCCCTCAGCCTCCCTCGTCGGCGCCCCTCAGTGCGCCTCGTCGACCCGCTCGGCGTACTCGTAGTCCGCCGGGTACGCCTCCGGGCGGGCGTCGTCCAGCGAGATCTTCCAGCCGTCGAGCGCGGCCGGATCGTCGAGCGCGGCCCGGAGCGTCGCGCGCACCTCGGCGACGTCGACGCCGTAGAAGTCGTCCGGGACGCCGCGGAGGTACTGCAGGGCGGTCTCGAACAGCGACCGCATCCCGTCGTCGTTCTCGAAGTCGACGTGCTTGTACGCGCCCGCGGCGACCTGCACCATCCCGTGGAGGAAGGCGCTCTCCGTCGTCCCGCTCCCGTAGTTGTACCACTCGTCCTCGAAGCAGTCGTGCGACTCGTGGTACGCGCCGGCGTTGAACAGTCTGACGCCGTGTTCGGTCGCCCGGCGGAGCGTGGCATGCTCCCAGTGGCCGCCGGCGACCCGGGCGTCGCCGGCGGGGTCGGCGTCCGCGTCGCCGTCGCCCGACCGGTCCGCCTCGTCGCCGCCCGCGTGCCACCCGGTCGGGTTCCCGAGCGGCGGAGCGACGCCGGGGTCCCGGGTGTGTTCGTCCATGCGAACGCCTCTCGGGCCCAACGACGTAACCGTTTCGCGGCCCGGGCCGCGCCCGACCGCGCGCGCGACGCGGCCGGGATCGAACGCCTCTTTCCTGCGGCCGACGTCGAACCGGTCGATGGACTTCGGGCTCCTCTCCGCGATCGGGGCCGCATTCGTGTGGGGGAGCTACATATTCGTGTTGAAGCGCTCGTTTTCGGGGTATCCGCCCGCCGGGCTCACGGTGCTGATAAACGCGGCGGCGATCGCGTGGTTCCTCCCGGTGACCGTCGCGACGAACGACCTCGGCGGGGCGGCGATCGCGAGCGACCCGCCCGCCGCGCCCGGGCGGATCGCCCGGTCGATGGCGGCGGTCGACCCAGCGGCGGTCGCCGTCGTCGCCGGGACCGCGGCGGCGACCGCGGCCGCGTTCGTGCTCTTCCTCCGGGCGATCGCTCTCGGCGACGTCTCCTACGTGACCCCGATCAACAAGGTCGTCCCGATGTTCGTGCTCCCGCTGGAGGTGCTGCTGCTCGGCGAGGTGCTCGCGCCGATCCAGGTCGCGGGCGTCGTCGTCGCCACGGCGGCCGTCTACGTGGCGAACTACGAGCCCGGGAGCCTGCTCGCGCCGCTGGTCGGCGCCGTCCACTCTCGGCCCGCTCAGCTCGCCCTGGTGAGCGCGGCGTGTTACGCCCTCGCCGACCTCGGGAAGCGCGTGGCCCTCCAGGAGCTCGCGATCCCCGGGACGCTGTGGGTGCCGCTGCTCCTCGCGGGGGCCGGGCTAGTGCTGCTCCCCGCCGCGATCCGGAATCCGCCCGCCGTGACCCGCCGCGACGCGCCGAAGTTCCTCGCGGCCGGCGCGCTCGTCGCGCTCGGCGAGCACCTGACCACCGTCGCGTTCGCGTCGCTCCCCGCGAGCGTCGCCTCGCCCGTGATCAACACGCAGGCGATTATCGCCGTCGTGCTCGGCGGGATCCTCCTCGGCGAGCGTTACTTCCGCGTCCGCCTCGTCGCCGCACTCCTCGCGGTCGTCGGCGTCTCGATGATCGCGCTGTGAGGGCGCGGCGAGTCCGCCCGTCCGACGCCGAATATATTATCATTAGATAATTGGGGTATATTTAAAAATTTAATATCTGATAAATAAAATAAGCGGTCGCATGCCACACGATACCTCACGGCGGAGCGTGCTCAAAGCGATCGGGGGGGCCGCGACCGTGCTCGGCATCGTCGGCACCGCCGCGGGGCGGGGCAACGCGCCCATCCCGCGGTTCGCCGCGTTCAACGTCGAAAACTTCGAGACGGGCCAGGTACAGGAGAAGGGCGACGAACAGGCGGCGGCCGCCGCCCGCGTGATACAGGAGATCGACCCGGACGTGCTCGTCGTCAACGAGCTCGCGAACAACGTTCAGGAGGCGACGGTCGACGACTCCGTCCCCACGGATCAGACCAACGTCGAGGCGTTCGTCGACAACTACCTCAGCGAGCCGCAGAGGAAGAACCTGGAGGGGATCAAGTACGAGTACACCCTTCAGCCCGAGAGCAACACCGGACTCCTCTCGGAGGACGACTACGACTTCAACAAGGACGGCGTCGCCGGCGAGCGTCCCGGCGACGCCTTCGGATTCGGGGTCTATCCCGGCCAGTACGCGTTCGGCATCGCGAGCAGGTACCCGTTCGACGAGGACGCGATCCGGTCGTTCCAGGAGTTCCTGTGGGCGGACATGCCCGACAACCTGATCCCGCTCGCGGACGACGACGGTGTCGACACCTCGGAAGGGAATATCTACCTGACCGAGGCGGAGCTTGGCGCCTTCCGGCTCTCCTCGAAGACGCACATCGACGTGCCGTTCGACGTCGACGGCGACACCGTCCACGGCCTGTTCTCACACCCGACGCCGACCGGCTTCGACGGAGCCAACAACTTCAACGGTCGCTGGAACCACGACGAGAACCGGTTCTGGGCGGACTACGTCTCCGGCGCGGACTACATCTACGACGACTCCGGAACGGAGGGCGGGCTTAGCGACGACGCCTCATACGTTCTCCTCGGCGACATGAACGCCGGCCCCGGCGACGAGCCGCTCGACCCGGCGACGAAGTACTTCATCGAGAACGACGACTTCGACAGCCGCAGCCTTCCCACCAGCCCCGGCGGGGCACAGAAGGGCGACCCGGACGCGACGGCGGACTTCGGCGAGTTCGGCATCGCCCACGTCGACTGGGTGCTTCCCTCGCCGGATCTCTCCCTGCGTTCGTCTTCTGTCGTCTGGCCGAGCGCGAACGCGAACAAGCGCGGGCTCTCGGACGACGTGACCGCCGCCTCCGACCACCGTCTCGTGTGGGCGGACGTCGCTCCGGAGTAACGGGTCCCGCGAGCGCGTCCCCCGCGGGTCGCCGGCGCGGAAATCGGTGGTTTAAATCTCCGCGGGGGCGTCGGTCCGCCTGCGTGCGAGGGTAGCCAAGCCCGGAAACGGCGGCGGACTCAAGATCCGCTCCTGTAGAGGTCCGTGGGTTCAAATCCCTCCCCTCGCATGAGCGCGTCCACAACGCGCGAATGCACAAGGGGGGAAGATTTGAATCAGGGAGCGCCTCTGGCGCGACCGTGGTTCAAATCCCTCCCCCCGCATCGCCGGGGTCCACCCCCGTGATGCGGAAGACGCTCTCGGAGCGCTCTTCCCTCGCAAAATCTCACACTCGAACCGACGAGCCGCGGGAAGGTCACTTCGTCGTCTTATGCCCTTTACGCACCGGTTTGCCGACGGTCCGCCAGCGCGAGCCCGGCGAAGACGACGACGGCCAGCTGGACGCCGACGCCGACGGCGGAGCCGACCCCGGCGACCGCGTTCGTGAGGACGCGGTTCGGATCGAGGACGACCAGCAGGGCGGCGCTCGCGACGAGGTACGCGACCGCGGCGACGACGCCCGTCGCCAGCGCGGTCGCCCCGTCGCCGTCGGTCGACGCCCGGCGACTCCCGACCGCGACGGCGACGCCGAGCAGGAGGCCGTAGATCAAGAGGAACGAGACGAAGCGCCCGCCGAGCGTGTACAGCGCGATGCGCTCCGCCGACGGACTCGGTATCGACGACCCGACGAGCAGGGGCGGGAGGCGACGCGTCACGGCGGTCGCGACCGCGGCGACCGCCGCGACCGCGGGGGGTATCGGGGACAAGCTCATGACGGCGAGCGGTGCGGCCGCGAGCCACGAGTGCTTTTCGCCGCGGGATCGGTTCCCGCGCGCCGCCCTGCCGCCCGCGTCCGAGCGCCATGCCTTTTTATCCTCACCCGCGAACCGGACCCCATGACCGAACGGACGCGACGCGACTGGCTCCGCGTCGCCGGCGGCGTCGGCGTCGCGGGCCTCGCGGGGTGTAGCGCGCTCGGCGGCGACCCGTCGGGCGACGGCGACGACGGGGACTCCGACTTCGAGGGCGTCGACCTCCCGCTGGCCCTCGACGACCGGCGGCAGTCGCCCGACGGGCTCGCCTCGCAGTTCCGACAGGGGCTCCGGAACCACGGCCACATCGACGCGACGGTTCCGGAGACCGTGGAGGTGCGGTGGGCGGTGCCGGCGAACCGCGGCGACCACACCGCCTCGAAGGGAAGCCCGATGCTGGCGCCGCCGGGCGACGTCCTCGTCGCCGACGACACGGGCCGCGTCCAGTCGATCGCGACCGACGGGGAGCCGAACTGGTCGACCTCGATCTCCGACGACGCCCGCGGGAGCCACGGCACTCCCGCGATCGCGGACGGCACGGCGTACGTGGGGACCTACGACGGCGTCGTCTCCGCGGTGTCGGTCGCGGACGGCGAGATCCTGTGGCAGACCGACGTCGGCGACGCGGCCGCCGCCAGCCCGACCTACCACGAGGGGCGGCTGTACGTCGCCGTCGAGTACGCGACGCCGAGCGGGACGGTCGTCGTCATGGACGCCGAGACCGGCGACGTGGAGTGGCGCGACGACCGGCCGACAGACCACCCGCACTCGACGGTCGCCGTCGACTTGGAGCGCGACCGCTTCCTCTTCGGCTCGAACGACGGTCACGTCTACGCGTGGTCGGTCTCCGACCGGGAGCGGGCCTGGACCTACGACACCGGCGGCGACGTCAAGGCGCCGATCGCGGTCAGTCGCGGGATCGCGGTGGTCCCGTCGTGGGCGGAGACGGTCACCGCCGTCGACGTCGCCGACGGCACGGGGCTCTGGGAGTTCGAGACCGACGACATGGTCATGTGCGCGCCCGCGGTTCACGACGGGACGGTCTACGTGGGGAGCCACGACGGCAACGTGTACGCGATCGACCTCGCGACCGGCGAGGAGGAGTGGTCCAGCCCGGTGAACGGCTGGGCGACGGGCAGCGTGACCGCGACGAACGAACACGTGCTCGCCGGCTCCTACGACGCGCACCTCTACGCGCTCGACCGCGCGGACGGCTCGGTGACGTGGGCCGTCGAGGGGAAGGGCGACGTCACCAGCGCACCGCTCGTCACTGACGACGCGGTCTACTACGCCGAGCGCGCCCCGGAGGACTCCGACGAGGCCGGGATGTGCTACAAGCTCGCCGCGCCGGAGTAGCGCGGTCGGCGCCCCGCCTCGGCTCCACGGTCGACTTCCGACGGCGACCCGTCTGGGACTCGCCGCCGACTTCCGACGGCGACCGGCGGTGTGCCGCGTAACGTCACGAACGTCCACTTGAAACGGAGGGTCCGAAACGGTTTTGCCGGCCCCTGACGGACGGTCGATATGCCAACGGATCCCGACACAGGGTACGACCCGTCGCTGGGTCGGAAGTTCGTGTTCGTCACCGGCGGCGTCATGTCCGGGCTGGGGAAGGGGATCACCGCCGCCAGCACCGGGCGGCTCCTCGCGAACGCGGGCTTCGACGTCACCGCGGTGAAGGTGGACCCCTATCTCAACGTCGACGCCGGGACGATGAACCCCTACGAGCACGGCGAGGTGTACGTGCTCAAGGACGGCGGCGAGGTCGACCTCGACTTGGGCAACTACGAGCGCTTCCTCGGCACCGACATGACGTTCGACCACAACGTCACCACGGGGAAGACGTACCAGCACGTCATCGAGCGCGAGCGCGCCGGCGACTACCTCGGCAAGACCGTCCAGATCATCCCGCACGTCACCGACGACATCAAGCGCCGCATCCGGGAGGCCGCCGAGGGGTCCGACGTCTGTCTCGTCGAGATCGGCGGCACGGTCGGCGACATCGAGTCGATGCCCTTCCTCGAGGCGCTCCGGCAGTTCGCCCACGAGGAGGACGACGAGGACATCCTCTTCACCCACGTCACGCTCGTCCCCTACTCGAAGAACGGCGAACAGAAGACGAAGCCGACCCAGCACTCGGTGAAGGAGCTGCGCTCGATCGGGCTCCAGCCCGACATCCTGGTCGGCCGCTCCGAGGACCGGCTGGACCGGGAGACGAAAGAGAAGATCGCCCTGTTCTGCGACGTGCCCACGGACGCCGTCTTCTCGAACCCGGACGTCGAGGACATCTACCACGTCCCGCTGATGGTGGAAGACGAGGGGTTAGACGAGCACGTGATGGAGCGGCTCGGCCTCGCCGAGGAGGCGCTCCCGAAGGCGGAGCGCTCGACGGAGTGGCGCGAGCTGGTCACCCGCGACCGCGACGAGGAGCTCGACGTCGCCCTCGTCGGCAAGTACGCCCTCGAAGACGCGTACATGTCGATCCACGAGGCGCTGAAACACGCCGGGATCCAGACCGGGACCGAGGTGAACGTGCTCTGGGTCGACGCCGACGAGACCACCGAGCGCCACGAGGAGCGGCTCGCGTCCGCCGACGCGGTCGTCGTCCCCGGCGGGTTCGGCTCCCGCGGCACGGACGGGAAGATCGAGGCCGTGCGGTACGCCCGCGAGAACGACGTCCCCTTCCTCGGGCTCTGCTTGGGCTTCCAGATGGCGGTCGTCGAGCACGCGCGCCACGTGCTCGGGCTGGAGGGCGCGCACTCCGCCGAGATCGACCCGGACACGCCCTATCCGGTCATCGACCTGCTGCCGGAACAGTACGAGACGGAGGACATGGGCGGGACGATGCGGCTCGGGGCCCACGAGACCGCCATCGAGCCCGGCACGCTCGCGGCGCGGGTGTACGACGCCGACTCCTGCACGGAGCGTCACCGCCACCGCTACGAGGTGAACCCCGAGTACATCGAGGAGCTGGAGGCCGACGGGCTGACCTTCTCCGGGCGCGCCGACAACCGGATGGAGATCTTAGAGCGCCCGGACCACCCGTTCTTCTTCGGGACGCAGGCGCACCCCGAGTTCCGGTCGCGGCCGGACCGCGCGAGCCCGCCGTTCGTCGCCCTCGTCGAGGCGGCGCTGGGATCGACGGACACAACCGAGCGGAACGCGGACGTGAGGCTATAGATGGTCGAGACGGAGGCATTCATCGACGAGGCGATAACCGAGATCCGGGAGGCGATCGGCGACGCGAACGCCGTGATCGCCCTCTCCGGCGGGGTCGACTCCTCGGTCGCGGCGACGCTCGCGTACGAGGCGGTCGGCGACCAGCTCACCCCCGTCTACGTCGACACGGGGCTGATGCGGAAGGGCGAGACGGCGGAGATCCGCGACACGTTCTCGTTCATGGAGTCGCTGCGGGTGATCGAGGCGCAGGACCGCTTCTTCGAGCGGCTGGCGGGCGTCACCGACCCCGAGGAGAAGCGCCACGTCATCGGCGAGGGGTTCATCGACGAGTTCGAGAGCGTCGCCCGCGACGCCGACGCCGACTACCTCGTGCAGGGGACGATCTACCCCGACCGCATCGAGTCCGAGGGGAACATCAAGTCGCACCACAACGTCGGCGGGCTCCCCGAGGTCGTCGACTTCGAGGGCATAGTCGAACCGGTCCGCGACCTGTACAAAGACGAGGTCCGCGAGGTCGCCCGCGAACTCGGCTTGGAGGAGATCATCTCCGAGCGCATGCCGTTCCCCGGCCCCGGGCTCGCCGTCCGCATCGTCGGCGAGGTGACCCCGGAGAAGGCCGCGGTCGCCCGCGAGGCGACGCACGTCGTCGAGGAGGAGCTGGAGGAGTACGACCCGTGGCAGGCGTTCGCCGCGGTCCTCGGGAAGGCGACCGGGGTGAAAGGCGACAACCGCGTCCACGGCTGGGTCGTCGCCGTGCGCTCGGTCGAGAGCCGCGACGGGATGACCGCCCGCGCGCAGGAGCTCGACTGGAGCACGCTCCAGCGGATCCAGAGCCGGATCACCGGCGAGAACGAGAGCGTCGCCCGCGTCGTCTACGACGTGACTCACAAGCCGCCCGCGACGATCGAGTACGAGTGATGGCGGGCGAATCCGCTCGCCCCGACGGCGGTCGGGCCGAGGGCGACCGCGCCGGCGAGACGGGCCCTGACGGCGGCGCGCTCGCCGTCGTCGCCGGCCCCGACGAGCACGGCCTCGGCGAGGAGCTGGCCGCGCTCGGCGTCGAAATCCGCCGGATCGACGGGCTCGTCACCGCCGACGCGCTCACCGACGCCGGCATCGCCGACGCCGCCTACTTCGTCCTCACCGACGTCGAGGAGGCGACCGGGATCCCGATCGCTAAGGAGCTGCACCCGGGCGTCCTCGCCGTGACGTATGCCGAGCGGTCCCTGCCGGAGTTCGTCGCGGGCGTCGCCGACCTCGCGATCGACCCGGCCCTGATGGACGCCGCGACCGTCGCCGAGGAGCTGGTCGACGGCGCCGCCGACCGCGCGGCGTAGTCGGGTCACCACGCCGACCCCGGCCCCGAAGCCGACATTTATAAGAAACGCGAGTATTCTTCGAATTGGACTGTTGTTCGACATCGAAATTTCAGTCGTCGTCGCCGGTCCGGCGAGAACGCCGTTTCTGCGGGTTTTTGCCCGCGTACGCTCGTGTCTCCGACTCACGCCGGTCACCGTCGAACTCACCGAGAATAGTCCTCTGAAATCCATTTAAACGGCGTTTAGCGGACGATAAGTCCCAGATCTGCGTTCAGTTCCCGGCTCGTCGACGTTTTGTACCTCGAAATGACTGGTATCTCATTTACTATTTGTTTTGAAACATCCTCTCTCTGCGCGACCGCCGCCGCGGTTCCGCGAGCAGTAGCATTATTTCGGTGTGCACCGTACTATGGTGTGTTATGTCACAGCAAGAGATCGAAGAGGAGCTGTACGTCGACCAGTACACGCTCGGGCTGGTGGGTCCCGATCAAGAGTGGGCCGGCACCGTCGCCGACGGCGGCACGGTGACGACGTACACGCCGCCGGGCTGTTGGGGGCCGATGGTCACCCCCTCGTTCCGGGGCGGTCACGAGGTGACGCGACCGATCCGCGTCGAGGGCGCCGAGGTGGGCGACGCCGTCGCGATCCGCATCCGCGACGTGGAGGTGACGAGCATGGCGACGAGCACGGGGTCGATGGCCGAACGCGAGGCGGCGTTCCGCGACGACCCGTTCGTCGACCACCGCTGTCCGGAGTGCGGGACGACGTGGCCCGACTCCTACGTCGAGGGGACCGGCGAGGACGCGATCCGTTGCGCCGAGTGCGGCGCCAACGCCTCGTCGTTCGGCTTCGAGTACGGCTACACCGTCGCGTTCGACCACGAGAACGCGGTCGGCGTCACGCTCGACGAGGAGGGGGCCCACGAGCTCGCGCTCGACGCCGACGAGGTGATGGACATCCCCGAGAACTCCCGGCAACACCCGATCCTGCTGTACGAGCCGGACGGCATGCCCGGCACGCTCGGTCGCCTCCGGCCGTTTATCGGCAACATCGGGACGACGCCGTCGGTGACGATGCCCGACTCGCACAACGCGGGCGACTTCGGGCAGAGCCTCATCGGCGCCGACCACGACTACGGCGTCGAGACCGAGGCGGACCTCGAGAAGCGCACCGACGGCCACATGGACATCCCGGAGGTCCGGCCGGGCGCCACGCTGATCTGCCCCGTCGACGTCGACGGCGCCGGGATCTACGTCGGCGACCTCCACGCGAACCAGGGGGACGGCGAGCTCTCCCTCCACACCACCGACGTGAGCGGCACCGTCACCATGGACGTGGAGGTGATCGAGGGGCTCGAACTCGACGGCCCCGTGCTGCTCCCGAACGAGGAGGACCTCCCGTTCATCAGCGCGCCGTACACCGACGCCGAGCGCGAGGCGGGCCGCGAGCTCGGCGCCGAGCACGGCGTCGAGACGGAGACGGAGATGGCGCCGATTCAGGTCGTCGGCTCCGGCGCCACCGTCAACGACGCCACGCAGAACGCCTTCGACCGCGCGACGAAGCTCTTGGACATGAGCGAGGGCGAGGTCCGCGGGCGCTGCACGTTCACCGGGGGCGTCCAGGTCGGGCGGCTCCCGGGCGTCGTCCAGCTTGACATGCTGGCGCCGCTCGCCGTCCTCGAAGACCGCGGCCTCGACGGGCCGGTCCGCGACCAGTACGACCTGTAACGCCGCCGTCGGGCTACGCGTCCGTCTTCCCCGTCGGCCTACTCCTCCGGTTCCGTCGCCTCGCAGTCACAGCCCCCCGACGAGAGCAGGTCGGCGACGCCGTACCGCGAGCCGCAGTCCGTACAGAGCACGCTCACGTCCACCAGCACCCGGAACTCCCCGAGCGTGAGCGCCGGGGTCTTCCGGAGTCCCCGGAGCTTCGACTCCGCGACCGAGACCAGCCGACCGCGGAGCTTCCCGATGGCCCGGGCCGCGGTCGTCGCGCGGTCGCCGTCGTCGGGCTCGTACTCCGCGCCGCGGTGGTCTTGGAGGTAGCTCCGGACGGCTTGGTACGTGACCACGTCGCAGTCGAGGGCGTCGACGTCGACCCCCTCGCGTTCGAGCCGCCGGCGGAGCTGCGTCCGGTCGGCGGCGGCGACGTCGTCGCCCGTCAGCGAGCGCACCACCGCGTCCAGCTCCCGCGCCGACAGGCGCACCCCGGTCTCGTCGAGCCGCGACTCGACGAGCGCGCGGTTGAACTCGTACGCGAGGTCGCGCAGGCTCGTGTGGTCGTCGCCGGTCGCCGTCCACCGCGCTTCCAGCTCGTCGCCGACGCCGTCTAAGTCGTACTCGTCGACGAGGCGCGCCACCTTGTTCCGGCGCCCGCCGCTCGTATCGGTCATTCGTTAGTACCACAGTCGGGCAGCGATATAGGCGTTACCGTGGCCCCGAGGGGCGGCGGCGGGACCGCTCGGAGACGGCGCCGCGACCCCCCGCCGGCCCGCGCCGAACGGCACCTATATGCCACCGCTCCCGGATCCGTCGGACACGCAATGATGCGCCACGACGTCGCCATCGTCGGCGGCGGCTGCGTCGGCCTGTCGGTCGCCAAACACCTCGCCGAGCGAACCGACCTCGACGTCGCCGTCCTAGAGAAGGAACACCACCTCGCCGCCCACCAGAGCGGTCGGAACTCCGGCGTGCTCCATCCCGGGTTCAACTACCCGCCGGGCTCGAAGAAGGCGCGGTTCGCCACCGAGGGCACCGCCCGGATGAAGGCGTACTGCGAGGAGCACGACGTCCCCTGCGAGGAGCTGGGCGTCCTCGTCGTCGCGACGGACGACGAGGAGGAGGCGCGGCTTGACGACCTCGCCGAGCGGGCCGAGGCCAACGGCGTCGCCTACGAGCTGCTCGACTCCCGCGAGGCGATCCGCGAGCACGAGCCGCACGCGGAGGGCCAGGCCGCGTTCCACGCCCCGGAGGCCGCCTCCGTCGACTCCGAGCAGTACGTCTACGCGCTCGCCCGCGAGGCCCGTGACCTCGGGGTTACCATTTATACGGGCTACGAGGTCTCGCGGATCGAGGAGGCGGCCGAGGGGTACCGGCTCGACACGAGCAACGGCCGTTTCGAGGTCTCCTCCCTCGTCAACGCCGCCGGGCTCCACGCCGACACGCTGGCCCACCAGGTCGGCGTCGGCGAGGAGTACCAAGTGGTCCCGTTCCGCGGCGAGTACTACGAGGTGCGGCCCGAGCGCGCCGAGCTCTGCGAGACGATGATCTACCCGACGCCGAACCCCGAGCTCCCTTTCCTCGGCGTCCACTACACCCGCCGCACGGACGGGAAGGTGATCGTCGGCCCGAACGCGGTCCTCGCGTTCGGCCGCGAGGCGTACGACAACACCGACGTCGACCCCCGCGAACTGCTGGAGACGCTCACCTACGGCGGCTTCCGGCGGCTGCTCGCCTCGCCGCTGATGCTCTCGGTCGCGTGGGCGGAGCTGAACAAGTCGTACCGGAAGGAGAAGTTCGCGGCGGCCTCCCAGAAGCTCGTCCCCGACGTGCGCGCCGAGGACCTCCGGAAGAGCTACGCCGGGATCCGCGCGCAGCTCGTGAGCGCCGACGGCGAGCTGGTGAAAGAGCCGCTGTTCGTCGAGCGCGAGGACGCCGTCCACGTCCTCAACGCCGTCTCCCCCGGACTGACCTCCTCGCTGCCGTTCGGCGAGCACATCGCGGAGCGGCTCGCGGCGAAGGTGACCGTTTAAGTCCCGGCCGGCCGACGTTGCGACCGCCACTCACGGGGCGGCGCCGGAGCCCGGGCTCCCCACCGCACGCCCCGCGTCGGACCCATGACACCACACACGCCCATCCCGACTCGCGGCGGCCCCGCCCGGGCCGCCGTCGACGGTCGCACCGCTCCTCGCGAGCCCCACGCCACTCGCGAGCGCTCCACGCGTCCGGACCGAGGGGACCGATGAGCCGCGGTCCCGACCGGGGGCCGATCGAGCGCCGGCTCCACGGCGACGTGCCGATCGTCGACGCCGAGGCGGCGGCCGCCGCGGTCGACGCCGACGCGACGGTGCTCACGAGCGGCTTCGGCAGCGTCGGCTACCCGAAGGCGATCCCGCTCGCGCTGGCGTCGTCGCCCCGCGACCTGTCGCTCACGCTGGTCGCCAGCGGGAAGGTCGGGGACGAGATCGACGTCGACCTCGTCGGCTCCGGGCAGGTCGAGCGCCGGTTCTCCTACCAGTCGTCGCGGGTCGCCCGCGAGAAGACCGACGCCCGCGAGATCGCTTTCAGCGACCGTAACGCCTCCTCGATCGGCGACGAGGTCCAGTACGGCGGGCTCGTCGACCCCGACGTCGCCGTCGTCGAGGCGGTCGCGGTCGGCGAGGACTGGTTCGTCCCCTCCACGTCGCTCGGGCAGGTGCCCGCCTTCGTCGAGGCCGCCGACGAGCTGTACGTCGAGCTGAACCGCCACCAGCCGCTCGAACTGCAGGCGCTCCACGACGTCTACCGCCCCGACGCGCCGCCGGACCGCGGACCGATCCCCCTCTCCGACCCCGGCGAGCGAATCGGCACCGTACACGTCGGCTTCGACCCCGAGAAGCTCGCGGGCGTCGTCGAGACGGAGATTCCCGACTCGACGTACACCTTCCGGGACCCGACGGACGACGACCTCGCGATCGCCGCCAACCTCGGTTCGTTCCTCCGCGAGGAGCTGGATCGCTCCCCCGTCTTCGACGACGCGGTCCACCTCCAGTTCGGCGTCGGATCGCTCGGCAACGCCCTGATGGGCGAGCTCCAGGCGCTCGACTTCGGCGACCGCGAGGTCGTCTACTTCGGCGAGCTCATCCAGGACGGGCTCTTCGACATGCTCGACGAAGGCGGGCTGGCGGCCGCGAGCGCCACGTCGCTCGCGCTCACCGACGAGGGGCAGGCGCGGCTCTTCGAGGACGTCGAGCGCTACGCCGAGGACGTGGTGCTCCGGCCGGCCGACGTCTCCAACCACCCGGGGCTCATCGACCAGTTCGGCGTGATCGGCGTGAACAGCGCCATCGAGTTCGACCTCTACGGCAACGTTAACTCCACGCACGTCCGCGGCGAACGCATGATAAACGGCGTCGGCGGCTCGGCCGACTTCAACCGGAACTCGCTGATCACGGTGTGTGCGCTCCCCTCCGCGCTGAACGACGGCGCGGTCTCGCGGGTCGTCCCGCAGACCTTCCACGTCGACCACACGGAACACGACGTCGACGTCTTCGTCACCGAGCAGGGCGTCGCCGACGTGCGCGGGCTCTCGCCGGTCGAGCGCGCGGAGCTGATCGTCGACCGCTGCGCGCACCCCGAGTTCGCGCCCGAGCTGCGCTCGTACCTCGACGACGTCTGCGAGCGGGAGTATCACATCCCGCAGGACGTCGAGCGCGCCGCGGAGTGGTTCGAGTGAGCGCGGCCTCGCCCGTTTCTACGGGCGAGCCCGCAGCGAGAAGCGCCGCGAGCGAGCGGCGAACGGTCGACCGGTCGGACGGCGGCTACAGGCTGACGCCGCCGCCGGTGAAGTAAAGTAACACCCACCAGCCGTAGCCGACCGCCAGCGCGATCGCCGTCAGTATCTCTAAGCCCGTGACGTAGGTGTCGCCGTGGGTTCTCCGGAACTCCTGAATCAGCTCGATGCGCCGCCAGACCGGCATCAGCGGATCCGGAACGACTTCCGCGAGGCCGCCCACATCGGACGTGTCGACTTGGTCTTCGGGGGCCTCTCTGCTCGGGCTCATTGTTTCACCTCCCTGGTGAACGGGCTCTTGAGACCGCGGACCATCACCTTCTCCGCGACGAAGACGGCGACGAAGACGGCGATGCCCGCGACCTTCGCGAGCATCATCGGGTACGTCATGACGAGGACGCCGAGCACCGCGAGCGCGCCCCGGGTGAGGACTACGCGCCCGACGGACATCTCGAACGGGTAGTTCAGCCCGTAGATGATGGAGATGGCGCCCATCACGACGAGGAGGCCGGTCAAGAGCGTGTTGACGCCCGGCGACATCGAGATCAGGGCGGGGTTGTAGACGAACGCGATGGGGAGGACGAACAGCGGCGCGGCGATCTTCAGCGCCGCCCCGCAGGTCCGCCAGAAGTTCGCCTCCGCGATGCCCGCCGCGACGACGGCCGCCGTCGCCACCGGCGGCGTGATGCCCGCTAAGATGGCCGCGTAGAACATCGTGTAGTGAGCGGTGATCTCCGCGACGCCGAACTCGGAGACGAACGTCGGGACGATGAGGATAGCCACGATGACGTAGGCGGCCACCGTCGGCATCCCGACGCCCATCACGATGGCGACGGCCATCCCGAGCAGCACCGCGAACAGCAGGACCCCGCCGGAGAGGTTGATCATCAGCAGCGCGATCTTCGCGGGAACGCCGGTCGTCGAGAACAGGTTCACGACGCCGCTGATGACCACGAGGATGATGGCGATGGGCGCGAGGATGATGGCCCCTCGCCGGAAGCCGTGAATCGTGTTCTTGATCTGCGTGACGAACTCCGAGACCGGCGAGACATCCGAGCTGTCGACGAGCCGCTGGAGCGGCGGCATCAGAACGCCCGTGAGCATCATCGCGAACACGGTGTACATCGCCGACGTCATCACCGTGTACTGGGCGAAGCCGAGGTAGTAGATCAGGACGCCGAACGGGATGCCGAACCGCAGCGCCTCGGCGATCTTCTCGTTGCGCGATAGCGTCTCGTCGAAGAACTCCGAGAACTCCATGTCTTGGTCGCTGGAGTCGCTGATCGCGGTGTAGTGGACCGCGATGGCGATCGACGTGACCAGGATCGCCGCGGGGACCAGCCCCGCGACGACGATGTTGAGGTACGCCACGCCGAGGTACGACGCCATCACGAACGCGGAGGCGCCCATGACCGGCGGGAGCACCTGTCCTGCAGTCGAGGCGACGGCCTCGATGCCGGCCGCGCGGTGGCCGGACATCCCGCTCTCTTTCATCGTCGGGATCGTGAACGACCCCGTCATGGCGGCGTTCGCCGTGTACGAGCCGTTGATAGAGCCGATGACCGCCGAGGAGAGCACGGCCGTCTGGGCCACGCCCGAGCGGATGCGGCCGGCCGCGACGATGGCGAGTCGGAGGATCAGGTCGAACGCGCCGTACGCGAACAACAGCCCGGCGTACAGGAGGAACGGCGCGATCCAGGACGCGGTCAGCTGCGTCAGCGAGCCGTAGAACCCGTACAGGTCCGTGACCGTCGCCTGGAGGAGCGTCAGCTGGTTCATCCCGGCGTGTCCGAGGACGCCCGGAACGGCGTCGCCGAACATCGCGTACAGCATCACGCTGATAACGAGCCCGAGGAAGAGGTTCCCGAACTCGCGCCACGTGAGGTACAGCAGCGAGATGATGATGAGTCGCGCGAGCATGTACTCGTGTTCGCTGGCGAACCCCTGACGCAGGAGATACACCATCTCGAAGTTCAGGAAGAAGTAGAACGACGCCGTGATGAGCACGCCGGCCGCCGGTAGCAACACCAAGGCGTCTATCCGGCTGCCTTCTTCGATCGATTCGCGGGTCTCGTTGAGCGCGTACACCGTCATGATGCCGCCGACGAACAGCACGGCGTACTTGACCGGCGACCACTGCTGGGTGGACGCCCACCAGAGGACGACCGCCCAGAACAGGACGGCCGTGAGCGTGACGCCGATGTCGAGGCCTCGTAGCCACCCCGCGGGACCGGTCTGCCGTTCGGATTGTGTAGCCATGTTTGGGTATGCGTTTGTTTGTAGTAAAATATTAGTTGGATCCCGGTTCGCCAGTCGGAGCTACGCCTCGGGAGGGGTTACGCCGTGTCGCCCTCTTGGAGGCTGTCGTCCCAGGCGTCGTTGTCCTTGTAGTACTGGACGGCACCGGCGTGGACCGGGATGCGCTCCTGCGCGTAGGCGAGCATGTCCGCGGTGCCGCCGAAGTCGTTGAACTGCGCTTCGCCGTCGTTGACGACGTCGTTGTGTTCGTCGACGACGCGGCACAGCTCGTAGACGGCGTCGGGATTGGCCTCGGGGTTGAACGTGTAGTTGACCTCGAGGTCCCAGGTGAACACCTCGTCGGTGCCGATGTCCGTGCCCGCGATCTCCCAGTCGCTGTAGGACGTCCGGGTCGTGCCGGCGCCGGAGTACGACTCCGCGGACTCGATGAGCGCGTCCGTCGGTTCGACGTAGTGGAGGTCGACCCGGGAGGCCATCTCCTGAACGAAGCCGGTGTACCGAACGCCCGGCGAGCCGTACGCGATGGACGCGTCGATGGTGCCCTCCTCCATCGCGCCGGGCGCGTCACCGACGCCCATGTCCTGGATGTTCATCTGGTCGTAGACGTCCGCGGTCGGGTCCTGCGACCAGACGTCGAGGGTCGTCGCGCGCGTCGAGTACCCCGGCTCGGCGGGGTAGACGTTCGCGCCGGCGAGGTCGTCGAACGTCTCGATGCCCGTGCCGTCGCGGGCGACGATGTAGATGCTGTACGGGAACGCGGCGAACCCGTACTGGGGGATTCGGGACACCGACTGCTCGGCGAACCGGCCGCGGTCGTCGAGCGCCTTGTTGAGCGAGTTGTTGTCGGTGATGCCGGCGTTGAACTGGTTCTGTGCCATCCGATAGATGGTCCCGATGTAGCCGGGGCTCTCGATGGTCGAGTAGTCGAGCGTGTCGCTCTCCTGGCTCACCGCGCGCTCGACGGCGAGCCCGACGTCCTGCGTCCCGCCAGCGGACGTCCCGACTCGGAGCGAGAGCTCCGCGCTGTCGTCGCCATCGGAGCCGTCCGACCCGTCGGAGCCGTCAGAACCGTCGGAGCCGTCGGAGCCGTCAGAACCGTCGGAGCCGTCGGAGCCGTCGGAGCCGTCGGAGCCGTCGCCGCCGGCACAACCCGCGAGTCCGGTGATACCTACCGCGCCCGTGCCGTACAGGAACTTGCGCCGATTGACTGAGTTATCTGCCATGCTCAACCGTGTACATTCGGTCGATCAATAACAATGTACCTGTTTGTTTCAGTTTAAACGGAGAGAATACTCCACGTCGTGAACCCTGTCGAACACGTCGCGGCCGCCGACTTAGTCCTCGAGGATCACCGTCACCGGACGGTCGGCCGCGAGCAACACCGACTGCGTCGTGCTCCCGAACAACATCTTGCCGGTCGGGCTCCGTCGCCGCCCGCTCATCGTGACGTTGTCGACGTCGAGCTCCGCGGCGACCTCGACGATCGTGTCGGCGGGGTCGCCGTGCTCGCGCCGCCTGGCCGTCTCGACGCCGGCCGCCGCCAGCCGGTCCTCGACGGCGTCGACGCTCTCGGGGTAGTTCTCCTCGTCCCACACGTCCTCGGAGTCGACGCGGCCGGCCTCGCCGCTGACTTCGAACCCCTCGTAGACGTTGAGTATCACCGCCTCGACCTCGTCGGCGGCGTTCGGCAGCGACGCGACGGCGTCAGCCGCGGCCAGTACGTGCTCGACGTCCCCCCCGACGGGGAGCAGTACGCGGTACATACGGACACCTAACCGAACAGCGGGTAATAAAGATGGCTGCCGGCGGCGCGGTCGGCGGACGCCGCCCCCCGGTCGACACGCCGACCGCCTACCGCGCCGACCGCCTACCGCGTCACCGGCGCGTCGACCGCGCCGATCGACTCGACGACCGCCCGCACCTCGTCGCCGGGGTCGATGGGCGCCGCGCCGGGCGTCCCCGTGCTGAACAGGTCGCCCGGCTCTAACGTCATCACGTCGGAGTGGAACGAGACGATCTCCGCGGGCGGGAACAGCATGTTCCGGATCTCGTTTTCCGCCCGCACCTCGCCGTTGACCTCGGTCCGCACCGAGAGCGGCTCCAGGTCGAGCGGCTCCTCCGGCACCGCGAGCGCGGCGCCGGGCACGAGGAACGTGTCGTAGCTCTTCGCCCGCGTGAGGAAGCGCGGGTTCCGCTGGAGCACGTCCTCGGCGGTCATGTCGATCACGGGCAGGAACCCCGCGATCACGTCGTCGACGTCGCCATCGTCGACGTTCCGGCACGTTCGGCCCATGACGACGGCCAGCTCCGCCTCGGCGGTCACCCGCTCGCTCTGCGCCTCCGGCGGCAGTCGGATCGGACCGCCGGGCCCCGTCAGGACCGACGACGGCTTCATGAAGCTCGCCGGCTCCGTCGGGCGCTCCTCGTCGAGGTCGCCGGCGTGCTCCTCGTAGTTCAGCCCGATCCCCCACAGCTTCCCGAACGACGCCAGGGGGGCGCCGAACGTCACGTCCGCCGCCGGGACGGGGTCGGCGGTCGCGTCGGCGACGTCGCCGAGCGTCCCCGCGGCCGCCCGGGGGAGCGCGTCGCGGACGCTCTCCAGATCCGGTTCGACGGCGCCGAGAGGGACGTACCCCTCGTCGCCGCCGAGCAGGGGGTCGCCGGTCGCCGTGCGCGCGAGGTACTTCATCGGGGGGTCGCTCCGTTCATCTCACTCCTCGCGGTCCGTCCAGAAGTCGAACGAGCGCCCGGGCGCGAACACGTCGAGGCCGACGGCGCGCTCGTCCCCGGTGTTCTCGACCCGGTGGGCCTCGTTGGACTCCAGCAGGACGGAGTCGTTCTTCTGGAGCGTGACCGAGTCGTCCTCGGTCGCGACCGTGAGCTCGCCCTCCAGACAGAGGCACACCTGCTCGTTCTCGTGGTCGTGCATCGGCGAGCTGTGGCCCGGCGGCTTCTCGAACCACTCGAAGGAGAACTGGTCGCTGCCCGCCATCGCCACGCGCCGCCAGCCCTCCTCGGGCTCGTACGTTTCCGCCTCGTCGAACGGGACCGGGTTCATAAGTTCGCCCCGGTCGAGCCGCCGTCGATCGGGAGCGCGGTGCCGTTGACGTAGCCGGACTTCGGCGACGAGAGGAACGCGACGGTGTTGCCGAGCTCCATCGGGTCGCCGATGCGTTCCAGCGGGTTCCCGGCCCAGTCGTCGAGCCCCTCCTCGTAGGAGTCGTAGTCGCCGCGCTCGACGGCGGCCTCGACGAGGTCGCGGATGCGGCTCGTCTCGTGGGGGCCGGGCAGGACGGCGTTCGCGCGCACCTCCGGCGCGAACTCCTTCGAGAGCGTCTTCTCCAACCCGATGACGCTCATCCGGACGGCGTTCGACAGCACGAGGCTGTCGATTGCCTCCTTCACGCTCCGGGAGGTGATGTTGACGATCGTGCCGCCGTCGCCCTCCTTGAGGTGCGGGTACGACTCCCGCGCCAGCCGGACGACGCTCATCACGAGCAGGTCGTAGGCGTGCTGCCAGTCCTCGTCGTCGGTGTCGAGGAATGCGCCCGAGGGCGGGCCGCCCGCGCTCGTCACCAGGTGGTCGATCGTGCCGAACTCGTCGACGGTCGTCTCCACGAGCGCCGCGACCTCGTCGGCGTCGGTCAGGTCGGCAGACTGCGCGACGACCTCGCCGGTCGCGACCGCCTCGACCTCCTCTTTCGCGGCCGCCAGCCGCTCCTCGTCGCGGCCGTTGATGACGACGTCGACGCCCTCGCGGGCCAACGCCTTCGCCGATGCCTTGCCGAGTCCGCTGGACGACGCCGTGACGAGGGCCGCGTTCCCGTCGATCTGTAGGTCCATGCCTCACCCATCCCGAGTGCGGCGTGAAAACGTTTCCCTACAGGCAATGGGGCAGAAGCTTCCCTACAGGCTGGGGCAGAAGCCTATTGGGTGGGGCGACGGGAATCCGTCGGACGAGGCGACCGCGGTCGGGGCGCTATGCGTCCGGACCGCCCGGCGGATCGGCCTCGAACCCCGCGGTCCCGTCGTCGAACCCCACCGTCTCGCGGCCGACCACCGTCGCGGCCTCCGGGAGGTCGTCGACGGCGGCGTCGGAGACCAGGAGCTCCCCGAGGTCCTGCGTGTTCTGGACCCAGACGATCCGGACGGTCTCGGGGTCGTACCCCCCGAGCGCCGCCAGCGCGGTCCGGAGCGCGAACTCATCGTCGGGCGCCACCACGGGGAGCTTCGACTTCGAGAGCGACCCGCTCGTGAGCGCGTTCGCGTACGTCTTCTTCAGGTCGAGCTGGTCGACCGCGGCCCGCCGGGTGAGGTCGGCGAGGCCGATCCCGTTGCCGTTCCCCTTCGTCGCCTCGGTCAGCCCCCGCACGTAGATGAGGTCGATGTCGGGGGTCTCGGGGTCGGGCGCGTTGAGGACGCGGTAGCGCCCGATGACGTTCGTGTCCATCCCGGCGCCGGATATCTCCTTGCCGATCTCGTCGATGACGAGGAGGTCGACGTCGTCGATCGGGAGCGTCGGCATCTCCTCGTACGCGCGCTCCAACAGCTCCGGTTCGCGGTCGAGGAACGACCCCGCGGGGACGGCCTCTAGGTGCCCGACCTCCTCCTCGAAGTTCTCGACGAGCGCGATCCCGCCGATCAGCGGCGTCTCGCGCTCGATAACGTCGAGCGCGGCGGTCAGCGTCTCGACGTACCCCTCGGCGATCGCCGTCGAGTGGAACGACTTGGCGCCGCGCTGCTTGCCGAGCCCGACGACGGTCATCTTCGCGAGCCCGCTCTCGATCGGCCCGGTGAAGTTGGTGTGGGCCTTCACGCGGTTCACGACGAGGGCGGCGTCGGCCGCGAGCGCCGCCTCAGAGAAGTACACCGGCATGTCGACGTCGCCAACGGGCGCCGTCGCCAGCGCTTCGGCGGCCATCCGCGCGTCGATCGGGGCGCCGACCGTCTCCTCCGTGATCCCGAGCGCCTCCAGCACCTCGCGCTGCCCCTCGGGGGTCGCGCCGCCGTGGCTGCCCATCGCGGGGACGACCACGGGGTCGAACCCGCGCTCGGCGACCTCGTCGACGACCGCCGCCGCGACCTCGTCGATCCGGTCGATCCCGCGGCTGCCGACCCCGACGGCCACGGTCGCGCCCGCGGGGAGGCCGTCGAGGTCGAGCGAGCCGAGCGCCTCGCGCGCCGCCCCGACGGGGTCGTCGAGGCGTTCGGTCTCCGGCTCGTACCGCACCCGCGCGAACCCCGGGAGCGGCTGCGGGTCGATGAGCCCGTCGACGTCGGATCGGTCGGGGAACTCCATGTGGGCCCCCTCGTGGCGACGATACAAAAACTGCGGGTGGTCGGCGCGGCTGCGGTCGGCACCGCGCCTGAGAGTGTTGCCGATACGGGGGTCTACTTGTACCCGTGTGACGCCGCTGCACGTATGCAGATAACCGAAGTCGAGTCGTTCCCGATCAAGCTGCCGCTGGAGTCGCCCGTCTCCTTCTCCAACCGGACGCTCACCTACCGGGACCACGCGATCACGTACGTGCGAACGGACACCGGTCACGAGGGGGTCGGCTACTCGCTGGGGTACGAGGGGGCCGGCCTCATCGCCGACGCGGTCGAGTCGCTGCTCGAACCGATCCTCGTCGGCGAGGACCCCCGCGACACCGAGCGCCTGTGGCACGAGATGTACGAGGGGAACGTCCAGATCGGTCGGACCGGTCTCTTCTTGCGCGCCATCTCCACGGTCGACATCGCGCTCTGGGACGCGAAGGCGAAGGCGGCCGACATGCCCCTCCACAAGCTGCTCGGCGGGCACTCGGAGTCGGTCCCGTCGTACGCCAGCGGCGGCTACTACCGCGACGACAAGGGCCACGAGGCGCTCCGCGACGAGATGCGGCGCTACCTCGACGAGGGCCACGACGTCGTGAAGATGAAGGTCGGGCGCCTGTCGGCCGACGAGGAGGCCGAGCGCGTCGCCGCGGTGCGCGACGAGATCGGCGACGAGCGTACCCTCCTGCTCGACGCCAACGGCGTCTGGGGCTCCAGCACAGAGGCGCTCCGCAACTGTCGGGCGTTCGAGCCGTACGACCCGTACTTCATCGAGGAGCCCGTGATGATCGACCGCGTCGACACGATGGCCGAGGTGAACGACGGGATCGACTACCCCGTCGCCACAGGCGAACTGGAGGGGACGCGGCACAACTTCGCCCGCCTCGCCGACACGGGCGCGGCGACGATCCTCCAGCCCGACGTCACCGTCTGCGGCGGGGTCACGGAGTGGCTGAAGATCGCGAACCACGCCTCGGCGTACGACATCCCCATCGCGCCCCACTACAACTGGAACATCCACGCGTCGCTGCTCGGGGCCATCGAGAACGGCCTCTGGGTGGAGTACTTCTACCGCGACATGGACGTGAAGGCGTTCGACGACGTCGTCGCCGACCCCGTGACGCCCGGCGACGACGGGATGATCGACCTCCCCGACCGCCCCGGCCACGGCGTGCCGCTCGACGAGGACGCGCTGGAGCGATTCAGAGACGACTGACCCCGACAAATATCACTCAACCAGACACATGCGAGACTACTCAGACCAGATCGACACCCGCGACCCGGACCGAGACGTACAGATCACCGGCCTCGACGCCTGCGTCGTCGAGGGGAACTTCGAGTGGAACCTGATCAGAGTGGAGACCGACGCCGGCGTCACCGGCATCGGCGAGGCGTACCGCGGCGGCGGCGTCCCGGAGCTCGTCGAGTACACGAACCGGTTCCTCGTCGGCGAGAACCCCCTCGACGTCGAGCGCCTGGTTCGGTACATCTTCCAAGAGATGTCGGGCCACGGCGGCACGACCGGGAAGGTCGTCACCGCGGCCTCCGGCATCGAGATCGCGCTGTTGGACGCCGCCGGGAAGATCCTCGGCCTCCCCGTCTACCAGCTGCTCGGCTCGAAGTACCGCGACGAGGTCCGGCTCTACTGCGACTGCCACGCCGGCGAGGCGTACGCGGTCGAGGACGGCGCGACCGCCTACGCCGACGCCGAGGCGTACTCCCCCGAGGCGTACGCCGCCGAGGCCGGCCGCGTCACCGACATGGGCTTTTCGGCGCTGAAGTTCGACCTCGACCTGCCGGCCGACAACGAGAACGATCCGTACAACGGGCGCCTGACGAACGCGGCGATCCGAGAGAAGAAGGAAATCGTCGCGGCCGTGCGCGAGGAGATCGGCTACGACGTCGACCTCGCGTTCGACTGCCACTGGGACTACTCCGTCGAGAGCGCGAAGCGGCTCGCCCACGAGTTAGAGGAGTTCGACCTGATGTGGCTGGAGGACCTGATCCCGCCGGAGAACATAGACGCCCAGAAGGAGGTGACGAAGGCGACGCGGACGCCGGTCGCGACCGGCGAGAACCGGTTCCGCGTCTTCGAGCTGTCGGACCTGATCTACGAGCACGGCGTCGACGTCGTCACCCCCGACCCGGCGACGGTCGGCGGGCTCACGGAGACGACGCGGATCGCCGACCGCGCCGAGGAGAACTACATGCCGATGTCCCCGCACAACGTCTGTAGCCCGGTGGGGACGATGGCCTGCGTCCACCTCGGCGCGGCCACGCCGAACTTCGACCTGCTGGAGTACCACGCCCTGGAGGTCGACTGGTGGGACGACCTGCTGGCGCGCGACGAGCCGCTGATCGAGGACGGGCGAATCGCGGTGCCGGAGGCCCCCGGGCTCGGGATCGAGCTCGATATGGACGTCGTCGAGGCGCACCTTCTCGAGGGGACCGACGGGTTCTGAGCCGCGCCCGTCGCAGGCGCGCTCTCGACTCGCCCCGACCCGCGAATCGACACGCGAAGCGACCCGCGATCCCAGCCGCTCGCCGGCCAAGAGTATACTTATTTATCCTTGGGATCGCAAGCGATCGTATGCTCGATTACTTCGACATGGAGTCGACTCTGTCCGAGGAGGAGCGGATGCTCGTCGACTCCGCCCGGTCGTTCATCGACGGCGAGGTCGACGACATCGGCCAGCACTGGATCGACGGCACGTTCCCGGAAGAGCTCATCCCGAAGATGGGCGAGATGGGATTCTACGCGCCGAATCTTGAGGGGTACGGTCTCCCCGGCGTCAGCGAGACGGCGTACGGCCTGCTGATGCGCGAGCTGGAGGCGTGCGACTCCGGGCTCCGCTCGATGGCGAGCGTGCAGGGCGCGCTGGTGATGTACCCGGTCCACGCCTTCGGAAGCGACGAGCAGAAAGACGAGTGGCTGCCGAAGCTCGGCACCGGCGAGGCGGTCGGCTGCTTCGGGCTCACCGAGCCCGAGCACGGCTCGAACCCCTCCGCGATGGAGACGCGCGCCGAGGCCGACGGTGACGGCTACGTGCTCAACGGGTCGAAGACGTGGATCACGAACTCCCCGATCTCGGACGTCGCCGTCGTCTGGGCGAAGGACCGCACCGAGGACGGGAACCCCGTGCGCGGGTTCCTCGTCGAGACCGACCGCGACGGCGTCACCACCAACAAGATCGACGAGAAGCTCAGCCTGCGCGCGTCGATCACTGGCGAGATCAGCCTCCAGGACGTCCGCGTCCCCGCCGAGAACCGCCTCCCCGGCGTCGAGGGGATGAAGGGGCCGCTGTCGTGCCTGACGCAGGCCCGCTACGGCATCGCGTGGGGCGCGGTCGGCGCCGCGCAGGACTGCTTCGAGGTCGCCAAGGGGTACGCCACCGACCGCGAGCAGTTCGGGAAGCCGATCGGCGGCTTCCAGATGCAACAGCAGAAGCTCGCGGAGATGGCGACGCAGATCACGCTCGCGCAGCTGCTCGCCCACCGGCTCGCCGACCTCAAGGAGGCGGGCGAGATGCGCCCGCAACACGTCTCGATGGCCAAGCGCAACAACGTCCGGATGGCGCGCGACCAGTCGCGGATCGCCCGCGAGATGCTCGGCGGCAACGGGATCACCGCCGACTACTCGCCGATGCGTCACATGGCGAACATGGAGACCGTCTACACCTACGAGGGCACCCACGACATCCACACGCTGATCCTCGGCGAGGACATCACGGGGATACAGGCGTACCAGTAGTCCGGCGCTCGCTCCGTCTCCGACGGCGCCTTTTTAAACGACCTGATTTCTCAGTCCCTCGTACTCGCCGGTCTCGGCGACCCGCTCGAGGTTCCCGACGAGGACGTCGGCGCAGCGCTCCCAGTACTTCGGCGTGTGGCCCGCGACGTGGGGCGTCAGGAAGACGTTCTCGAACCCCCACAGGTCGTGGTCGCTCGGGAGCGGCTCGGGGTCGGTGACGTCGAGCGCGGCGCCGTGGAGCGCGTTCGCCCGCAGCGCGTCCACGAGCGCCGGCGTGTCGATCACGCCGCCGCGCGCGACGTTGACGACGATCGCGTCCGCCGGCAGCGCGTCGAGCTCGGGTTCGCCGATCAGCCCCTCTGTCGTCTCCGTGAGCGGACACGCGAGGACGAGCACGTCGGTCCCCGGCAGGACGTCCGCGAGACCGTCGTAGCCGACCACGTCGTCCGTCGGCCCCCCGTCCTCGACGGTGTGGCGGACGCCGACCGTGTCGACGTCGAACCCCTCGAACCGCTCGACCACGGTCTCACCGATTGAACCCAGGCCGACGACGGTCACGGTGCTCCCCGCGAGCTCCGTGAACGACTGGAAGCGGCGCCACTCCCGGCGCCGCTGGCGGCGGCGCCCCTCGTCGAGCCGCCGCGCGAACGTCAGCACCCAGCCGAGCACGTGCTCGGCGACGTTCGGGCCGTGGACGCCCGACGCGTTCGTCACCGCGACGCCGCGATCGGCGAGCGCGTCCAGCGGGAGGTGGTCGACGCCGGCGGCGTTGCACGCGAACAGCCGCAGGTTCTCGGCGGCCGCCACCTCCTCGGCGTCGATGTACTTCCCGGCAACGACGGTGGCCTCCCGCAGGTAGCGCCGGTGGTCGTCGGGCGTCGCGGCGAGGCGCACCTCCCGGTCGGGGAGGCGTCGGTCGAGAATCTCCGCGTAGTCGGCCGCCGGGATTCCGTGCGCGTCGTGGTCGAGCACCGCGACGTCGATAGTGGACATGCTCCACGCGTCGCGGTCGGCCGACAAAGTACCCGGGGTCGCGGTCGTCGGCGGCGTCGGCCCGCGGTCGTCGCGGTCCCCCGGAGCTACTCCCCCATCCGGATCGGCGGCGACGCGCTCATCAGGAGCAGGCAGCCGATCCCGACGCCCGCGCCGACGAGGCCGGTGCCGGCGCCGACCGCGCGGACCGCCGCCTCGAACCCGAGCGGGCGGGTCGCGACCGCGACGGCGACGCCCATGACCACCGGGGTCGCCGTCGCCGCCGCGCGCCCGCTCCCCTCGCCGAGGCTGACCAGACCGCCCCGGAGGTCCGGCGGCGGGAGCGTCGTGATGACGCTCCGGTAGATGGAGAGCACGAGCCCGAACCCGATCCCCATGAACACGACGCCGACGGCGGCGACCGCGAACGATCGCGCGAGGAACGCGAGCGCGAGCCCGGCGCCCATCGACAGGTTCGTGGCGACGAGCGGGTAGAGCCGGTCGTCGAACAGGGAGGCGATCCGCCCGGCCTGCGTCGCGGCGAGCGCGTACGTGAGGCTCGCGACCGCCGCGAGGACCCCCGCCTCCGCCGGCGTGTAGCCGAGCACGTCGACGACGAGGATCGAGTTGTACGTGAGGAAGCCGAACCACGCGACGTTCGCGCTCCCGCGCGCCACGACCATCGTCCACGCCCGGCGGTGCGCGACGAGCGCGCGCATGTCTCCGATCTGCGCCCGGATCCCCGCCTCCGAACCATCGTCCGCCGCCTCGCTATCGAGCGGCTCCTCGAAGTACAGGTAGACGACCGCCGCGATCGGGAAGGCGACGGCGTACAGCAGGAACGGGTACTGCCACGCCATCCCGACGAGCACCCCGGCGGCCAGCGGGAACGCCGTCTGCGACAGCCCGGAGCCGGTGAACCGGAGCCCCTGCGCGGTCGCCTCCTTCGTGCCCGCGTACAGGTCGCCGAGGCTGGTGATGATGATCGGCGTGAGCGCGGCGAACCCGATCCCTTGGAGCGCGCGCAGGGCGAGCGCCGCGGCGAAGGTGGAGACGAAGGCGATGGCGGTGCCGGTGAGCCCGAACCAGACGAGTCCGAAGAGCAATACCGGCCGCCGCCCGTATCGGTCGGAGATCACGCCCGCGATCGGGATGACGACGATCGACGGCGCGGTGAACGCCGACATCATGAGCCCGATGTTCGCCGTCGACGCCCCGAGCGGCTCGACGAGCGATCCGAGCACGGGCGAGAGGAGCGCGGTGCCGAGCGGCGGGAGGACGTTGATGAGAAGCAGCAGCTGGAAGGGTCGCTCTCGGACGATCCCCGAGTCGGCTCCGGCGATCGACGAGCGGGATACCACGCATGGCCGCAGACGGTCGTCCGGATTAAACCTACGCGTAGGGGCAGGCGGTCGCGCGGCGGTCCCGCTCCGTCGCCGAGAGGCGGCAACGACCGTCAAAAACGTTCGACGCAATCGAACGCTTTTATGTTTGGAGTCCGACGCGTGAGTATGAACGGAGGGCCGAAGGACGCCGATACGCCGGAAAAAGACGCGGTACGGACCGCCGAAACGATGTTCGACGTCGTGCAACGCCTCGTCGAGAACGACGGCGCGTCTCTGGCCGAGTTGGCGGCCGAACTCGACTACGCGAAGAGCACGGTGCACCGACACCTCCACACCCTAGCGGACCTCGGCTACGTCGTCCGGCGCGACGGGGGGTACCACGTCGGCCTCCGGTTCCTCGAGATCGGCGTCACCGCACGGAGCGGCTACCGCGGGTACGACCTCGTGCGCCAGAAGGTCGAGGAGATCGCGGAGGTCACCGGGGAGCGCGCCCAGTTCTTCGTCGAGGAACACGGGAAGGCGGTGTACCTCGCGCGGGCCGTCGGGGACCGGGCGGTCCGCACCGACCCCGGGATCGGCAGCCGCATTCCGCTGTACGCGGCGTCGGCCGGGAAGGCGATCCTCGCCGAGCTTCCGGAGCCCGAACTGTCCGACATGTTCGAACGCATGTCGTTCGAGCCGGTGACGGAACACAGCGTCACCGACCCGGACGAGCTCCGCGCGGAGATCGAGGCGGGACGCGAGCGCGGCTACTTCTTCAACAGGGAGGAGTCGCTCCGCGGCACCCACGCCGTCGGCGTCTCGATCTGCGACCCGGACGGCGAGGTGATCGGCGGGCTCAGCGTCACCGGCCCCTCGCACCGCCTGAACGGGGATCGACTCGAGTCCGAGATCCCGGACCTCCTGCTCGGCGCGGCGAACGAACTCGAACTCAACATCGCGCACACGTAGCGCCGCGCCCGGCCGTTCGCGGTGCTCGTCCGTACGCGGCGTCCGTCCGTTCGCGGCGTCCGTTCGTTCGATATGATAGAACGCCGTTATCGGTCATCCGTGAACCGCCCGATCTCTTGTCGCGGCTCAAAATAACAGGAGTACTTTTGTTATCTTAACTCGGCTCCGGATAGTCGATCCGCCCCGTCCGAACCGGACCCCCGACACCGAATCGGGTCCTCAGCACGTGATTCATAAGTGTGTCACGATCGGGTGAACATTATGGAGATGAAATTAATCGCTCCGCTCGCGACGGTGTTTACGCCCTCGATCTGCTCTGAGACCTCAAACGACGACTTCACCGCCAACGGCCGCTTTTCAACACTCTTCGCAACGCTACGGAGAGCGACGACCGGCGGCGATCACCAGTCGTCTCTCGTCGGCCTCCGTTCGCACCGTGAGTGTCTCAGTACCGTGTATCGGGCCTATAAAACGCGACGGACCGATCCGAGCTGTGTCGCTCACGTCCGATCTATCTTTTTGTTTCGCCGTCACTTACGCCCCAACGAATTCGAACGCATAATAGTACAATGATATACCAATGTCTGTCATATACGAACTGAGACGGGAGGGATTTCCGGCCGCGACGGCGGCGTTGCGACTCCGGCTCTTCGACTGTCTCGTCGACCGACGGACGAGTGATAACGGCGGAGGGTCGCTTCCGGCCCGCGGCCTTGGGGATCGCTTCCGGCTCGCCGTCCCGCGGTGAGCGACCGGGCCCGAATCAGGCCGTCTCCATCTCGC
The DNA here is from genome assembly GCF_002252895.1 of Halorubrum sp. Eb13. Classification (NCBI taxonomy): domain Archaea; kingdom Methanobacteriati; phylum Methanobacteriota; class Halobacteria; order Halobacteriales; family Haloferacaceae; genus Halorubrum; species Halorubrum sp. Eb13. Next base: position 42,715 of record NZ_NHPE01000062.1, read on the forward strand.
GCTCGAGGTCCCGGAGCCGCTCGATGCGGTTCTCGGTCGACGGGTGCGTCGAGGCGATCTTGCCGACGAACCCCGCCTTGATCGGGATGATGAAGAACGCGTTCATCTCCGCCTCCTGGCGGAGGTCCTCCTCGGGCACGCGGTCCATCCGCCCGTCGATCGTCATCAGCGCCGACGCGAGCGCACCGGGCTTCCCCGTGATCAGCGCGGCGCCCCGGTCGGCGGAGTACTCGCGGTACCGCGAGAGCGCGCGGATCAACAGGAACGAGACGATCCAGACGACGATGGAGACGAGCACCGCGACGATGACGGGCGCGCCCTGACGGTTGTTCCCGCCAAGCAGCCATCCCCACCGGACGATGAAGAAGGCGATCGTCGAGAGGAACGAGGCGATGGTCATCACCATCACGTCGCGGTTCTTCACGTGCGCGAGCTCGTGGGCGAGCACGCCGTCGAGCTCGTCCTCGTCTAACGATCGGAGCAGCCCGGTCGTCACCGCGACGGTCGCGTTCTTCTTGTTCCGGCCGGTCGCGAACGCGTTCGGCACCTGCGTGTCCGCGACCGCGATCGTCGGCTTCGGGAGGTCGGCCTGCTGGCTCAGTCGCTCGACCCGCCGGTGGAGGTCGGGGTACTCGTCGGGGCTCACTTCGCGGGCGCCCATGCTCCGCAGGGCGAGCTTGTCGCTGAAGAAGTACTGGGCGATCGCGAACCCGCCGAGCATGACCAGCGGGAACAGGAAGTCGCCGAAGTATACGGTGAGCACGCCGACGAAGACGACGTAGAGGGCGAAGAGGAGGAACATCGTGAACGCCATCCGCCCACGGAGTCCCCAGTCGGTCTTCCATTCCATACCCGAGTTTTACCGTTCGTCGGATTAAAGCCTGCCGGGGTTCCCGGAGCGACGCCGCGGCCGCTCGGTCGCCGGACGACGGTGCGTTTTTCCGCCGCCGCGCCGACCCGCCCGCATGGAGACCGTCCTCGTCACCGGCGGCCGCGGCGCCTCGGGGCGCTGGGTCGTCGACCGACTCGCCGGCGACTACGAGGTCGTCGTCGTCGACTACGACCACCCGGGCCTCGACGCCGACCCGGTCCCGAACGTCTCGTTCCGCGCGGCCGACCTCGCCGATCGCGGCGAGGCGCTCGACGTCGTCCACGCGGTCGACCCCGACGCGGTCGTCCACTGGGCGGCGATCCCGGTCGCGGGCACCCACCCCGACGGTCGCGTGTTCGAGACGAACGTCCGCGCCGCGAAGAACGTCCTCGACGCCGCCGGTCGCGTCGACGCCCGGATCGTGCAGGCGTCGAGCGACGGCGCGTACGGCTTCTTCTTCGCCGATCCGACGCCGTTTCCGGAGGAGTTGCCGATCACCGAGGACCACCCGCTCCGCCCGGAGGACCCGTACGGGCTCTCGAAGGTGACGGCGGAGGCGGCCGCCGGCGCGGTCGCGCGCCGCGAGGGCGTCCCGGCGGTCTCCATCCGGCCGTCGTGGATCCAGTACCCCGGCGCGTACGCCTGTCGGAGCGACGAGTACGTCGGGGATCTGGACGCCGGCGCCGGCAACTTCTGGTCGTACGTCGACGCCCGCGACGTCGCCGACCTCGTCGCGGCGGCGCTCGCGGAGACCGCGGGGCCCGACCCGGCGGTGGCTCCGGGGACCCACGAGGCGGTCAACTGCGTCGCCGCCGACAACGCGCTCGGTCGGCCCCTACTCGGCCTCCTGCGGGAGTCGTACGGTGCGATTCCGAACGACTGCGCCGTCGACGAGAGCGCGCTCGCCGAGGGCGACGAGCGGGGCGCCTACGCGGTCGCGACGGCCGAGCGGCTGTTCGGGTGGACGCCGAGTCGGTCGTGGCGCGAGGCGGCCGACGAGGGCGTCCCCGAGCCGGTCCTGTTCGAGCGATAGACGCCGAACGGAGTCTTGGACGCTGTTGAAATCCGTCTTCAGAGATAACGCTGAAACCCCGGTTACTGAGGAGCGCGTACTGACTGGTGGGTGCCCGCAGTTCGAACGGTTCTCAGTCGGAGGGTGCGGCTTCAATCCTTATTGACCATCACTTCGCTGGCCTTGATAACAGCCTGAACCTCGTCGCCCTCGGCGAGATCGAGCCGATCGGCGGATGACCGAGTGATAGTAGACGCTATCGCCTGTCCGTCGGGCAGTTCGATGACCACTTCTGCCATGACGTCGTTCGTTTTTATGGACTTGACTGTTCCCGTGAGTCTGTTGCGAGCACTGAGTGCCATATCGCTCCCAGATCACCAGTACATAAAATACCTGTTGGTAGAACGAACTTTCTCTACGAACGGCCGCGATCTCGGAGCCGCACGCTGTACCGCCGAGAACGACGTATATATATATACGACAGCCCGCCCCGTCTCCTAAATCGTCAGGATCGCGTTCACCAGCGTCCGGGTCGCGATCGCCGTCGCCGCGCCGAGCCACGTCAGCAGCACGAAGTGGATGTAGCCGTTCGCGGGGTTGCCGCCGTCGATCCGCCGGATCATCTGCGAGGAGAGGGCGGCGTTGAAGAGGACGACCGTCAGGAGGAGGTACTCGATCAGCGGGATGTCGTACGCGCCCGGGTAAACGATCTGGCCGATGTCCATCTCCTCGAGCCCGAAGTCGGCCGTGAGCTCGGCCAGGATCGCGACGATCTCCAGCCCGATGAAGAAAGCGAACGTCGCCGCCGCCGTGATCCCGTACAGGAGGCCGATGAACGTCATCGCCGCCTGTCGCCGCTGCTCGCGCAGCTGATTCACGGCGTTCATGTTCTTCGATATCAGCTCGCCGAGCATCTTCGGGTCTCCCCCCATCTGCCGGCCGACGAGGTACATTTCGGAGAACTTCTGGATGAGGTACGACCGCGTGTCGTACGTGAACTGCTCCCACGCCCCCTCGGTGCTGATACGCATGTTGAGCCGGCGGTAGAGCCGCTCGATCGCCGGCGAGAGGTCGCCGAAGTTCTTGTCGCGCAGCGTGGTCAACACGTCGGTCGTCGTCGACTGCTTGGCGCTCTCGGTGGCGCCGAGCGCGCGCACGAAGGAGGGGAACTCGCCGTCGCGGGCCGTGATCTGCTGTTCCTCTCGCCTGAGGACGACGCCCGTGATGATGAGCGGCGAGATGGGGACCGCGAGGTACAGCGGCAGCCGGACGTCGTCGACGAAGAAGAGCAGCCCGGGGAGCCCGGAGCCGTAGCCGAACATCCCGGCCGCGGTGATCCCGATGATCAGGAAGGAGAGCCCGCCGCCGACCCCGAGCGACGCCCACAGCTTCAGGTCGCCCGGGGCGCGCTCGTCCGGGTGGAACCAGATCGGGTCGTACGGCGAGGTCGCCCGGATCATCGCGTAGAAGCCGAGCTGGACGAAGACGAACAAGACGATGACGGCCGCCACCGTCGCGGTCGGATTGTTCCCGGTGAGGATCGGGAGGACGATCGCGAAGACGAGGGCGAATGTCATCGAGAGGATCATCGACATGTACAGGTCCTTCATCACCTCTAAGTTCGCCAGCGAGGACTCGTACACCGTCTCGTACTTCGCGAGCATGACGTCCTGCTCTGAGACGAGGAACTCCTCTAACGACTGGCCCGCCCCCATCGTGTAGCCGAGGCGGTCGAAGAAGTCGGCCATCGCGTCTGAGGGCACCTCCTCGGCGCGCCGGCGACAGGCGTCGTCGAGGCTCTGGTTCCACGTGTCGACGAGGTGGACGACGCGGCCGATCTCCTCGGCGGCGACCCCGTACTCCTCCTCCTTTGCGAGCGTCCGAAACACCTCCATGCGGTCGATGTTCGTCGTCGACAGCACGGTCATGTGCGTCATCACGAGGTGGAGCTGGTTGTCGATCTGGTTCTCCAGGCTGGAGAGGTAGATCTTCGGGTAGATCACCGCCGCCACCAACACCAGCCCCCCGAACATCGGGACGGGAACCCGCGCCGCCAACGGGAGCGGGAGCGCGAACAGGCCGACGACGCTCGCGGCGAAGACGAGCAGCGCCGGGATCAACACGAGCCCGACGTACTTCCGCTTCGAGATGTCGAGTTTATCGTACGACTCCATGACGGCCGAGGTCAGCTCGGCCGCGGTCGCGAGCCCGTTTCCGACCTGTTTCACCGCCATTACACGTCAGCCTCGCTCATCGGTCGGTTCACCCGACGTTCCGGTGCATGTCGAAGGGAAGCCCCTCGACGCCGTCGCGCTGGAAGGAGTTGATCGCCTCGTTCACCTCGTGGTACCCCATGATCCCCTCCTGGATCATCCGCTCGATCAGCTCCGCGCGGAAGTCCAAGTCGTCGTAGATGTCGCGGGTGTCGGCGTAGCCGAGCAGCGTCGCGATCTGCTCTTCGAGGACGTAGGAGTTGTTCATCCCTTGGAACACGATGTCGTCTTCGACGGGGTCCCAGCTGAACACCTCCCGGGTGACGACCCCCTCCATCTCCTTGGAGTACCCCTCGATCTCCTGAACGCTCGTCACGCGGCGGAGGACGTCGTCGCCCTGTTTCACGCGGTTCTGGAACAGCGCCACGTCGGCGTTGTCCATGAACGTCTCGGGGACGTTGATCGGTTCGGAGGTGAACCGCTGGATCATCGAGACGATATCCGACGCGTGGAACGTCAGCATGACCGGGTGACCCGTCTGAGCCGCCTGGAACGCCATACGACCCTCGGCGCCACGGACCTCGCCCACGATGATGTAGTCGGGCCGCGACCGCAGCGCGGCGGCGACGAGGTCGAACATGTCCACGTCGGAGGAGCCCTCGTCGCCGCCCTCGCGGGTCAGCAGCTGCTGCCAGGTGTTGTGCGGGGGAATGACCTCGGCGGTGTCCTCCGCGGTGTATATCTTCGAGTCGTCCGGGATGTACGACAGGATCGCGTTCAGTGTCGTCGTCTTGCCCGACGCCGTTTCCCCGACGACGAACACGGTCTGTTCGTTCTCCAGACAGAGCCAGAGGTACGCCGACAGCTGCGGCGAGAGCGTTCCCCAGTGGGTGATTTGGTTGATCGACAGGGGCACTTCGTCGCCCTGCCGGATCGTGAGCGAGGAGCCTTTTAGCGACACGTCGTCGGAGTAGATGATGTTGATACGCGACCCGTCCGGCAGCGTCGAGTCGACGATGGGGTCGGAGTCGGAGAGCGGGTCGCCCATCCGTTCGCCCATGTTGCGGAGCCAGTTGTCGAACTCCTGGGGCGTCCCGAAGTCGACGGTCGTCTCCAACATCCCGTAGGTGCCGTGATCGACGTGGCACTCCTTCGGGCCGATGACGTGGATGTCCTCGTTGGCCGGGTCGCGCATTATCGGCTCGAGCGGTCCGAGTCCGACGATGTCGCGGTTGAGCCGGTAGCGAATGTTCTCGTACGTCTCCTCGGTGACGGAGAGCTTCCCCATGTTCAGCACCTTCGAGAGGTTCCCTCGGATGCCCTCGTTCTGCCCGTCGATGTGAGTGACCTCCTCTAACAGCTCCTCGATGAGGTCGTCGTACTCGGCCTCGCTGTCGGGAGCGGTGTGCTGACCGCTCGTCCTGAGGAGGCGGTTCTTGACCTCTGTGAGGACCTCCGCCTGGGTACCGGTGATCTCCGGCTCGATGGCGTAGTACTTCGTGTCCTGTCCGAGGTCGCCGTAGATGTGACTGTAGATCGGCCCCCCGACCGGGTAGATGACGTTCGGGCGGTTCGACTCGTACTCGCCTTTCGGCTCCTCGATGAACTGCGGGAACTCCCCCGTGATCTGCTTGAACTCCCGGAGGTGTTCCCGGAGGTGGGGCCGCCGCATGGCGGCCTTGCGGAGCTCTTCCGACGGTTTCGCGGTTCCGTGTTCGGTCATGGTCTACTCGCCGCCTCCGCGGGTCCTGACCGCGCGCGCCGTCGCGAGCGGTCCGTCGTTCGCGTCCCGCCCGCGCGGGACGGCGGGTCCGTCGCGGGCGGGCGGCGTCATCACGCCACGCTGCGGCTCTCGATGACGATTCCGGTACCCGACCGGACAGAGAACCCGATCGTGTCCCCGACCTGTTCGCCCATCCCCGCGAAGCGCTTCACGTTGATCTGCCGGCGGATGTCGTTGCCGACCTCGATCATCTCCAGCTCGAGGAACACGTCGGCGATCGAGCGGAACGGGCCGATGGCCTCGTCGTCGACCGCCGACGGGTCGACAGTGAGCACGACGACCTTCCCCTGCGAGATGATCTCGCGGAAGAAGGAGATGATCTCCAGGGCGGCCTGCCGCTCCTCGTTCTTCCGGACGAGCGCCTCGAACGTCGGGTCGTTCCGGAAGATGGCGTCGAACGTGTCGAGGAAGATGACGTCGGAGTTCCACATCGCCTCCGCGTTCATCAGCCGCTTGAGCAGTTCCTTCCGCTCGCCGTCGCCGTCGGAGAACGCGCCCCCCGAGTCGAAGTCGGCGTGGAGGAACAGCAGCTCCTCTTGGAGGAGCGGCTTCACCATGTCGTACTCCAGCGAGTGCATCTGATCGATGAACCCGCGGACGGTGAGCTCCGTCGACATCATCGTGACAGACGCTCCCTCCTCGACGAGTCCGTACGCGAACCGCTGCGAGATGGCGCTCTTCCCGGCCCCGTAGTCGCCCTCCATGAGGACGATGCTGCCGCGGGGGATCCCCCCACCGAGCTCCTTATTCAAGCGGTCGCGTTCGCCGAGTCCGATGGAAAGCAGATTGTCTGTGCGAGGCATGTCAGTTGGCCTCCGTGCGGAACTGGAACAGCTCCTCGTCGCCGTTCACCGTGAGGTACACGCGGTGGTCCGTTCCGGGGTCAAGACCGTCGCTCGTTTCGCCCAGCCGGTTGGTGTCGATCGTGAGCCGCAGGACGTCCCCGCGGCTCCACGCCGCGCCCGTTCCGGCGGAGGCGAGCTCGCCCTCCGTCGCGCTCGGCGGGACGTAGGCGCCGTCGAAGACGACGTCGACGCCGGAGCCGTCCGGGTTGAGGCGCTGTGTCCCGGTGTTCTTTATCAGCAGCGTCACGTTCTCGTTCCCGCTCTCGTTGTACACCCCGGCGCTCGCGTCGGAGATGACGGTCACGTCGGTCCGGAGCTGCTCGGTCGCGTCGATCCCGGCGTCCTCGACGGCCGCGCTCACCCGGTCGACGCCGGTCGTGATCGTGCCCACGACGCCCGCGGCGATCACGAGGCTCGCGATGAACAGGATGAGGTGAGAGACCGGTACGCTGGCCATCTACGCGCTCACCTCCGCCGCGTCGCGGACGCCGGACTCGACGACGAGGACGACACGAGTGGGGTCGCTCCCGGTCGTAATCGCGGTGTCGACGGTCGTCGTGTCGACCGTCACCGTCAGCGTCTCGCCGCCGAGCCAGAGCTCGGTGTCGCCGTCGCCGTCGACGGTCGTGGTCGCGTTCGGTCCGCCCACGTCGACGTACTCGTTGCCGACGACCAGCGTCGCGTCGCTCGCGACCAGCCCGACCGAGCCGTCGTTGGTGGCGTTGACGACCAGTTCGTCCGCGCCGTCGTCGTACGTCGCGTTCGTCACGGCGAACTCGGTGTTCTGCCGCTCCAGCGAGCGCTCTTGGATCCCCTGTTGCGCGTCGGTGACGCGGTCGAAGCCGTTGGCCGCGACGGGGTAGAACGCGGTGAACGCGAAGAACAGCCCCGCGACGATGATGGCCGTCGACGCGGAGACGCTAACGCCCATCTCCCCACCCTCCGTCGGCCGGGTCGGCGCGGTCGGAACGCGGGTTCGGGTCGTTCATCGGACGCGGGGAGCCGCCGTTCCGCTCGCGTCCGTCGGGTCGCTCGCCGCCGCGGTCCGTCCGCCCCTCTGCGCGTCCCGACCGCTCGTCCCGCCGTTCAGCGTCGCCGTGGCCGTTCGCGCGTCGCCCCTCGGAGCCGTCGTGCCGGCGCCCCTCGGAGCCGTCTCGACGCCGGCCGCCGCGTTCCTCGCGTCGGTCCCGCCCGTGGTCTCGCCCGCCGACCCGCGGCGCGCCGCCGCCGACCAGCGAGCCCCCGGCGAGGTCGTCCCACCGGTCGAGCAGCAGCAGGTGTCCGCTCGTCCCGTTGAGCTGCGTCACGTACCGGAGGCTACGAGTGTGGTGCTCCCGGACCAGTCGATCGGTCCCCGGTCGGTCGACGAGGTTGCGGTCGATCGTGCCGAAGCCGGAGAGGAAGTCGCGGAGCCGCGCGGCGGCCTCCGGGCCGACCCACTCGATGCGCTCGTAGTAGTTGATCGCGCGCACCGCATCGGTGACGTCGCTCTCCGAGACGAGGAACTCCAGCCACTCCATCACGAGGAGGTCGCCGACGTAGTCGCCGGGGAGCTCCGTGAGGTACGGCTTCCCGCGGCTCCCGGAGAGGTCGTCCTCACCGACGTACTCGAAGCCGCCGCCGTTCGCCTCGGCCGGATCGCCGCCGGGCTGTCGGCCGCGCGTGCGGTCGGCCGCCGGCTCCGGTTCGGGGTCCGGCTCCGGTTCGGGGTCCGGCTCGTGGCCGTTCGTCGCGGGGTCTGCGTCGGTCGCCGGCTCCCCGTCGAACGAGTCGTCCCCGTCGTCGAACGGGTCCGTCTCGTCACCGAGGTCGTCGTCGAAGGGATCCGTCTCGTCGCCGAGGTCGTCGTCGAACGAGGCGTCCCCGTCGTCGAACGGGTCCTCGTCCGCGGGGGCGGCCGCGTCGCCGTCTCCCCCCTCTTCGTCGGCCCAGTCGGCCTCCCCGGCGTCGTACTCCTCTTTCAGTTCGCTGAAGCTCTTTCCGTCGTCGTTCATGTCGTCTCCCTCGTCCGCCGCCGCGGTCTCGGACGAGGCGTCGGCGGAGTCGCCGTCGTCCGTGTGGTCGTCGTCCGGTTCCCCGTCCAGCTCGCCGAACTCGTCGCCGCCGTCGTCGAAGTCGTCGTCGAGCATCTCGTCGTCGAAGAACCCGTCGGCGTCCGCGTTCGCGACGTCCTCGTC
>NZ_NHPE01000042.1:0-149925 GCF_002252895.1 Halorubrum sp. Eb13
GTCCGCGCCCGCCGGCGACGACCGCGGCGCCGGCGACGACCGCGGCGCCGGTAACGACTCAGTCCCCGGTGCCAGCGCCGCGAGCGCCGTCGACGCCGTCGCTGACCGTCTCGCCGGATCGCTGACGGACGGCACCGACTTCTTTCGAGGGGTCGTCGGCGGTGTCGATGGCTGAGTCGCGGCGGCTCCGGCCGCGGTCCGAGGCGACCGAGACGGAGCCGAGCGGCTCCGTCGCGCGCCCGCCGAGCCGCCCGAATCGCGGGCGGTCTCGTTTTGAAGATAGGAAGCGATTTATCCGAGCCTCGTAACTGTCCGCCCGTGCAGCGAACGGTACTCCTTCTCGTCGTCGCGCTCGTCGCCAGCGCCGGCCTCGCGTCGGTCGGGGCCGCACAGACCGGGGCGGGGCTCCCGTCCGGCGGCTTCGATCAGATGGACGTCAGCCCGGACGACGTCCTGATAGCGGTCACAGTCGAACCCGACGGCGACGCGGTCTGGGAGACCCAGTACCGGATCCGCCTCGCGGACGACGACGAGGAGCAGGCCTTCGAGGAGCTCCGCGCCGACGTGGAGTCGGACCCGGACGCGTACACGAGCCGGTTCGGCGAGCGGATGCGCACGACTGCGGGGGCCGCCGAGAACGCGACGGGCCGCGAGATGAACGTCACGAACGTCAGCGTGAGCGCCGAGCGACGCGAACTCCCGCAGTCGTACGGCGTCCTGACGTACCGGTTCGAGTGGAGCAACTTCGCGGCCGTCGACGGCGACCGACTCCTCGTGGGGGACGCCGTCGACGCGCTGTTCCTCGACGAGAGCACGTCGCTCATCGTCTCGTGGGAAGACGGGTACCGACTCGGCGAGGCGTCCCCGACCCCGACGGAGACCCGTGACGACGCTGTCGTCTGGCAGGGGCCAGTCGACTTCACCGAGGGGGAACCGCGCGTGACGATCGAACAGGAGGAATTCGCCGCCGGAGCGCTCCCGTTCGTCGCCCTCGGACTGCTCGTGGCGATCGTTGCGGTCGTCGGCTACCGTCGCCGCCCCTGGGGAGCGTCGGCTTCGGGCGAGACACCGGTGGCGTCGGCGGAGTCGACCGAGCCCGGGGCGACCACTTCGACCGCGGCTGACGGCGCGAGCGCCTCGCCCGATTCGGCTTCGGGCGAGGACGACGTGACCAGCGACTCGGCCGCCGGAGAGGACGAGTCGGGCACGGACGCGGACGAGGACGCGGACGGCGCGGCGCCGCCGGTCGACGAGGACCTGCTGAGCAACGAGGAGCAGGTGATCCGACTCGTCGAGGAGAACGGCGGCCGGGTCAAACAGAAACGGGTCGCCGAGGAGCTGGACTGGACCGCCGCCAAGACGAGCCAAGTCGTGACTGGGCTCCGGGACGACGGGGACCTCGACGGGTTCCGGCTCGGCCGCGAGAACGTGCTCTCGCTGCCCGAGTACGACGCGGCCGGCGGGGGAGACGCGGACGGCGAGGCCGACGGTACGACGGACGAACGCGAGGAGTGACGCGTCCGAGCGCCGCTCTCGGACCGACTCAGGCGGCCGGTAACGACCGGCCCCTCACTCGCTCTCCGCCCGCGTCAGAGGTCCCGCGACCGACCGAGGTGCTTGAGTTCGCCGCCGCACTCGCACGTGCCGCCGGAGTCCGTCCGTTCCCCGCATTCGAAACACTCGTACAGTTCTTGTCCGTCACTCTCGTATTCTGGTCGCATATCAACTCTTTTGATAGCAAGTAACATAGCTTCGGCCCTATTATTCTTTAAAGAATACGATATCATATCGGCGAGTGGTTGGACGAACGATCAGACCCGGTACGGGGCGCGCTCGGCGTCGACGGTCCGCCGGTGGGCCGATTCCGTGCCGTCGAGACGACCCGGGAAGACGGGACGAACGGCCGGAACCCGTTCCTTTTTCACTCGAATCGGCGTAGTTGAGGTATGGAGTTCGGCTTCACTCTCGGATCGAACGCCCCGACCGGCGTCTTCGCCCTCCACGCCGCGGTCGCCGCGTTCTTCCTGTACCTCGGGGCTGTGAACGCGGCCGCCGGCGAATCGCTCGGTCTCGCGTTGAACGCGCTGATCGGCGCCATGCTCCTCGTCGCCGGCGTCGTGACGGCGCGGATAACCGAACGGCGAACCTGAGCAATGGGTCGTTTCCGCTGTTCCGATCATTTCACGCGATGATTCGGTCGCCCTTTTGCGCGACGTATCCGTAGACTCGAGCGGTGACGTCCTCGACGAACGAAAGACGCATGACCCAAACGATCGGGACGAAACAACGATACTGGTCAAGAAGTTCGCGACACGCATCGTACCCCTCGTACCGATCACCGTCTCGGAACACGCACACACCACTGGACAAATCGATGTCGGTCCGCCGAGCGTACCGACTCGGGGCCTCGCTTTGTGGATAAAAATCTATGCTGTCCGAGACGTCCAGAATCGCAAACGGGGTGAGAGCACGCATACAGGTGCGGCACTGTTCGTCGAACACGACTGTGATCTCTCGGCGCCTGATGAGACCTTTGAATCCGATGTCCCAGCCCGCGAACAAGAGTAGAATGAAGTACACGTCAACGAAGTGAATTCCGAGCAACAGACGATTGGAGGCGGTGAACGACAGTAGTCCAAGTATTATCGGTGTGATACTGATTTTTGCGAGGACCGCGATGAGGAACCCGAGTTCTAACACTAGCGTTCCGATTCCCGCTGTGCGCGTGAGCAGCGGGTACTCCGCGACGAACTTTAGCGGACCGTCCGGTCGGTACGTGGTGACGATCCGAGCGAGGTTATCAGCGGCCGCGAACTCAAGGCTCGGATTCAGGATCCCGTCGTGGAACACCTTGTCGTATCCGGCTCCGAAGTAAATAATCGCGATGACGATGAGGCACCACTTGAGCGCAGGCATCCTGTAGGACGCCCCGTCGGATTCGAGACGGTGTCTGAGCGTCTCAAGTGACTCGTGTTTGGTTCGGCGGAAGAAATCGACGGACAGGCCCTCCGAGTCGTGGAACAGCGCGAACAGGATCAGAAAGTAGACGCCGATATAGAGCGCTTCCGTCTCCCCGCTGCCGACGAGCGTCGCTCGAACCACTGCCAGATGAGCCAGAAGAAGTGCGCTGGCGACTGCCGTGAATCGGATCCGATATCCGACGACGTATCCGACGAGGAGGCCGATCAGGATCCACTTTTCGACGGTCAGGATTAATCCAGGTGCAACCGGCGGCACAGCCCAGGCGTACTCCGGAGTCTGGTAATAAGGGACCGCAAGGAAGAGCGGCCAGTCATACATGGCCGTCTTCCAGACGAGCCAGAAGCCGATGATCCCCCGGGCTGCTGTGCGATTTATGGGCGAGTCGCGTTCAGAATCCGAAGCGTAGTTGACGAACATAGTTAGTACATCCTCGTCGCGTTATCCGCGCTTCGTTCCGGGTAGAGTTCCAAAGCCAACTCTTCGGACCGGGAGATGATTTCCGTTCCGTCGGTGGAGGTTACCGTTCGAACTTGATATACGCGAATTCCGACAAACTCAGAGTACCCACTCAGCTCCTCCGCCGTCCACCCGCCGGAACTGTGTGCCGGGAAACGGTACAGACGACGCGGATTGTTCCAAACGTCGGACGGTACCGTTCCTCGAGTCGGGTGTCCGCGCTCCACCGCTGTGCGATACTTATTTGTCCGATCGAGTAGCCACCGGGCGATCTCCTGATCCTCCTCGCTCGATTCGTTCGAAATCAACCGTTCCGCAGGCAGGGGGTAAATACCGTCGTGCGCTAATAGTGCCTTTTCATCGACTTTGATCTCCTGTCCGTTCGCGTCGACGACGCGAATCTCTTACTCGGTCGATTCGATCGGCTTCGGCTCCGAAAACTTATGCCAGTTTATGAACGGGCTGATGGTAATCGGCACGACTGTTTGGAACAGTAAGAGAACGACGAGAAATCCCGCTAAGTACGATTTCGTGACGTATTGCCGGTCAGAGAATATAACTGCCAGCGCGCTCAGTAAGAAGAACCCACAAAACACCATCGGAAGAATCAGCTCTGCGTATGGACGCAGAATCTCAATTAGCCCTGCGATGCCTATCACGATCGGTTGCCCCATGAAAGTGTAAATTGAACACAAAGTATTTGTTATACACAATTTAATCTTAAATTCTCTGGATAGAGTTCAGATAGGAAAGTGGAGTGAGGCGGTCCGATCTTTGACTGGTCTATGCTTGAGATCGTCCGCCTCAACAACTCTAGCGTGTTCTACGAGCTGTATTCCCGGAGCGAGAGATCACACGCGAGCCTGCAATGAAGCTCGGTATCTGGCTCCGTTTAATCGTGATTTAACTCTCAGACAACGTCTTTATTTCCGATATATCGGGTGGCGGTCGCTGTCTACCTACCGTTCACAGCAGTGTTTCGAAAGGTGATGTATAGCCGGTCTCGTATGCTGATCTGGGTCACATCACGGCTGATGAGACCGCGATCCAAGTTACTGACGACCAGTTCTGGAGGAATGACTGTTTCCAGTCTCGACCAGACGTTTCACGACTCTCACGTAAGTCGATATTGTCGAGAGGGAACTCTGGTTACCAGTCTTAGTCGTCGTTTACCAGCGCTCCGCCGATAGTTTAGACCGGCTGAGAACCGAGTGGGATTGGGTTATGAATTTGATTTAATCGTCTCCTCGGTTCTCATTGGCGGCGTTCGACCACCCAGAACGCACGACGGATTCGGTCCGAAACGTCCGTCTTGGAGCGCGATCAGTACGCCAGCAATAGGCAGTTTCAGACGAGACGCAACAACGGACAGAGTGATGTAGAAAGCATTGAAGCCGTTATTCTCGAAGCCGGAGGAGGGATTTGAACCCCCGACCTATTCCTTACGAAGGAATCGCTCTGCCAGCTGAGCTACCCCGGCGCGCGTCTAACAATTCCCGAACGGCAAAATAAGGGTTCCGAAACGACGACGGCTCGGGGACCGGGCGCGGGCTCGATGCCCTCGACATCTCTCGATCCCCGCGCCCTCAAATTGTTGTCGTTCGTCTCGGTTAAAGTCTAATTCTACCTAGATGCGGCGGTTTCTATCGATACTATCACAGGTGTATAAGGAAAAAACATAAATACTTGTTCAGGTCTTCAGTACAGTGTGGTCGCGCCGCGACGGCGGAGATCGGCTCCGTCGGTGGTGCGTGCCCGGTCGAAGCCCGTGCCGGGTGCCGATACTCTCGTCGGTCGCTTCCCCCACGGCGACCCGACGTGGCGGTCACCACTATCAGCGATCCACCGCGGCCGTCGTCCACCCACGTCTCCGACGTGTCAAGCGCGAAATCGCCTCTGACCTCGACGCTCCGACGGCCGCGAACTCTTGTCATGTGACGGGCCGTGTCGTCCCGACCCGCTCGTTCCCGGGCGGGACGACTGCCGCGCTGTCGGTCAGTCCATCCGGTCTCCTCGGTAGTTATCGGTGTGAGAGCCACTCGGCGAGGGGCGGCGCTCGTCCGACGCTCGCCGCGCCCCTAAGCGAAGAGCCGCCGCGGCTCGCTCGCGATCGCCGAGAGACCGCTCGCGCCGGCCCCGAGAGCGCCCGCGACCCGCACCTCCGCCGGTGCGACGCCGAGCTCGCGGGAGAGGCGCCCCGGGCGCGCGTCCGCGCCGATCACCGCGACCGTCCGACCGCGGACCCGGACCTCGGTCGTGAGGCGCGTCGCGGTCAACAGCGCGGCGGGGGCGCGTGCGTCGCCGTTCTCCGGTAGCCTCCGGACGACCCGGATCGCGTCGCGGACGGTCGGTACCTCGACGAACAGCCGCTCGCCGGTCGAGCGGACGTCGAGATCGACGCCGTCGACGGTGAGCGTGAGGTCCTCCGTGACGACCGAGAGCGGCGCCCTCGCGTCAGTCCCGCTCACGGGTCGTGACCCGCACGGTGCCGTCGAGCCGCCAGTTGGCGTGCTCGACGTCGTCGCCGGTTCCGCTGGGGACGTCGACGCTCATGTCCTCGAACTCGTACACGATCTCTGCGTTGCGGCCGGTCAGCCGGTCGTAGAGCCCGATTGCGAGGTCGGGCCACGTGGTCGTCTCGTCGATGCGCTCCTCCGGGTCGACTGTGTCGCTCATAGTCGATGGATACCACGTACCACAGTACTATAAAATTGTCACTCTGTCGAAACCACCGGCGGCGCTGGCGACGGGGAGTCACCGACACGTGATGACGCCGGCGTCGCAGGCGCGACCGACCGAACCGCGCTTCAGAGCCGCGTCAGCCGGACGTCGAGGCAGACGTTGTACTCGTGGGGCGCGTACGACCGGACGACGCGCTCCGTCTCGATGTCGACCGCGTACTCGTCGCCGGCCGCCTCGCGGATCGCCCGCGCTCCGGGGCCGAACGGGTCGTCCTCGTGCTGAATGTCGTAGTAGTGGACCGCGCAGTCGTCGCCGGCCAGCCGAACGGCGGTGTCGAGGAACGCGTCGGCGGAGTGCGGGAGGTTCATCACCAGCCGGTCGGCCGCGTCGGCGTACTCGTCCGCGATCTCCCGCACGTCGCCGGCGATCGCGGTCACGCGGTCGGCGACCCCGTTCCGGGCCGCGTTCTCGCGGAGGTAGTCGACGGCGCGCTCGTTGAGGTCACAGGCGATCACGTCGGCGCCGCGGGACGCCAACGGCACCGCGTAGGGGCCGACGCCCGCGAACATGTCGACGGCGGTCTCGCCCGCCTCGGCCCGCTCGATCACGCGGTGGCGCTCCGTGGCGAGCCGCGGCGAGAAGTACACCTCGGCGACGTCGAGCAGGAACTCGTGGCCGTACTCGCGGTGGACGGTCTCCGTGCCGTTCCCGGCCAGCACGTCCCACCGCCGGACGCGGAGCTCGCCCTCGATCGGCGACGCGCGGTTGAGCACCGTCTCGCAGGGCACGTCGGAGGCCATCACCGCGTCGGCGATCTCGCGGGCGCGCTCGTCGTCGTCCTCGTCGACGATGACGATGTCGCCGAGGCGCTCCAGCGAGGGCTCGTATCCGAGGACGTCGGTCGGCGTCTGCGGGCGATCGCGCTCGGCGGCGTCGCGCTCGACGACCCGCGCGTCGAGGTCGGCGGGGACCGCTTCCGGGTCCGTGACGGGGATGTAGATGGTGTCGCCCTCGACCGCGATCTCGTGGTCGCCGTCGACCGCGAGCGCGGAGAGGCGGAGCGAGCCATAAACGCTGACGCTTTCGGCCGTCCGGGACGGACGGGCCGACGATCCGGTGCGACCGCGGCGCCGGAGTCAGTCGTCCGCGGTCGCCTCGGGTCGATACGCCTCGCTTATCCCCTTCCACTTCCCCGACCGGAACCGCCAGTAGTTGATCGCGGCGGGGATCGTCGTCTCCGCGAGGAACGCCGTGTAGAGGCCCCACAGCCCGATCGCGGGGAGCGCGACCTCCGGGAGCGTGAGCCCGGTCAGGGGCACGTCGAGCGCGGGGGTCACGTCGTTAGCGCCGACGTACGCGAGCGGGATCGAGACGCAGAACATTCCCAGAAACTGGCTCGCGAAGGGGATCTTCGTGTCGCCGGCCGCGTCGAGCGGTCCCGCCGCCCCGCCGGAGACGCCCTGGAACACGACGGCGACGCAGGCGGCGTACACGAGGTTCACGGCGATCGGGACCTCCGGGCTCTGTGGGCTCTCCGCGAACAGCACCACGATGTCGGTCGCGAACGCGGCGATCAGCGCCGCGGAGACGACGTACGTCGCCACGGAGAAGCGGATGATGTCGCGGGCGTACGCCTCCGCCTCCCCGGGGTCCTCGCCGCCGAGTTCCTGTCCGACGAGGCTTGAGGAGGCGAGCCCGAACCCCCAGCCGGGCGTGTTCATGAGCCCCCAGATGCGCCGTGCGATGACGAACGCGGCCACCGTGTTCTCGCCGAACACGTCGAGGATGGCGAGCATCGGGAACTCCGCGGCGGTCCACACGAGGTTGCGCGCGCCGACCGGGAGCCCGATCTCGACGAGGTCGCGGAGCATGTCCGGGTTCAGGTAGGAGCCGAAGGGGTCGACGGCGACCGGGAACTCGCCGATCAGGGGTGCGCTACCGCGCACGAGCCCCGCGGTGAAGCCGGCGACGGCGAGGACGTTCGAGAGGACGGTGCCGACCGCGGCGCCCTCGACTCCCCAGCCGAACCCGAAGATGAACAGCGCGCTGAGGACGATGTTCGCGAGCGCGCCCCCCGCCCGCACCTGCATCGCGGTGTACGCGTCGTCGCAGCCGACCAAGACGCGGCTCCCGACGAGGTTGAGAGCGGCGAACGGCACCCCGAGCCCGACGACGCGGAGGTAGTCGGCCCCGAGCGCGATCGCGGCCTCGTTGCTGCTCAGGACGTCGATGAACGCCGGCGCGTACAGCCAGAACGCCGAGCTGACGGGGAGCGTGACGAGCACGACGAGGAGGACGCTCGACCGCACGGCGTCGCCGAGCTCGCCGTACGCCGCCGCGCCGTACCGCTGGGAGACCAGGGCGATGGTACCGCCGGCGACGCCGCCGCCGATCGCGAACGAGAGCCCCCAGTACGGCCCGGCGAACCCGACGCCGGCGACCGCGCTGGTGCCGACCGCGACGCCAACCATCGCGACGTCGACTGCGTTCTTCGACATTCGAGCGATCCCCGTGACGATCCGCGGCCACGCGAGGTCCGTCGTCCGGACCACCCGGTGGCGGTCGATCAGTCCCGCCCTCGCGAGGGCGAAGCCGATGTACAAGATGAGCGCGCGGAAGGGGTTCGGGAGGCGGACCACTGCGAGTACGCCTCTTTCCCGGTGGGCGCTAAAGGGATTTCGTCACGCGGCGGTCGTTTCCGGATCGGGGGGACTCGACCGCGACGTTGAGGCGGAGACAGATATCAGGCGCCCGACACGAGGTACACGGCCGCGGCGGCGAAGACGATCCCGACCGCCTTGCGGGCGGTGAACGACTCGCCGAGGAAGAGGAAGCCGATCACAGACGAGAAGACGAGGAACATCGCGAAGATGGGCGTCACGACGCTCACCGGCCCCAACGCGAGCGACCGGTACAGCGCCAGGATGCCGATCCCGAGGAACACTCCGGCCGCGAGCACGTGGAGGATCTTCGGCGACCCGAGGTGGACGGCGAACCCCTGGCCGGTGTACGCGAGCACGCCGACGGCCATGCAGATGAGCAGGGTGTTAGAGACGACGACGGCGACGTCGCTCGGGACCGCGTCCGGTCCCGTGGTCGCGACGCGCATCAGCGGCGAGACGAGCGCGTACGCGCCCATCGCGAGGAGCGCGTAGGGGAGATACGTAGCGTCCATACCGGCGGGTCGACCGGGGCGAACTAGTGCCTACCGACCCGCGGCCGTCGGCCGGCGGCTACCGACCCGTGCCCGCGGAGCCGGCGGACGCGTGGGTCTCGGCGCCGGCCGACTCCTCCCCGCCCGCCGGCGCCGCGTCGCCGGTGGGGACGGAGACCGTGACGGCCGTCCCGCGGGGCTCCCGCTCCGCGAAGGAGACGCTCCCGCCGACCTCGTCGATCCCCCACTTCACGATCCAGAGGCCGATCCCGCTGCCGTGTTCCAGCGGCGTCTCCGTGCCCTGCGCCAAGACCTCGTACTCGGCCGGGTCGATCCCCGGGCCGTCGTCGGCGACGGAGACCTCGACCCAGCCGTTCGCGACGGTCGCCTCGATCCACACGGACGGCGCGTCCGCGTCGTTGTGCTCGACCGCGTTCGAACAGAGGTTCGCCGCGACGACGCGGAGGGTCGACGGAACCGGCACGTCCGGCACGTCCCCGTCGATCGACACCCGAGCGTCTGGGAACTCCTCGCGGAGGTCAGCCGCCGCCTCCTCGACGACCGCGGACAGCGCGACCGGCGGCTCCGGCTCCGAGACCGGGTCGAACAGTTCGCTCGCGGTCCGGGTCCGCTCGCTGAGATCGAGGATCCGCGATGCGCTCTCCTTGACGACCGACAGCGCGCGCTCGTCTCCGGAGTCGGCCGTCAGTCGGTCGGCGTACCCGTGGATCAGGTTCGTCTCGGTCCGGACGTCGTGTCGAAACACCCTGTTGAGCACGTTCAGCCGCTGCTGCTGACCGAGATACTCGCCAACGTCGTGGAAGACCATGAGCCGCCCGACCGCCCGACCGTGGTTGTCGGTCACGCGTCGCACCGTGACCTCGTACGGTCGGCGCCCGTTCCGTCCCACGACCGAGAGGGGCCCGACGTCGCCCCCTTCACCGTCGAGCGTGTCGTAGCGGGGTACGACCGCGCCGGCCGCCTCGCCGACCGCCGTTCGGCGGTCGACCTCGAACACGTCGGCGGCGCTGCGGTTCAGGTCGAGCACGTGGCCCTCGGTGCCGACGACGAACACGGGGTCGTGGAGCTGCTCGAAGACGAGCTGGCGCGCCCGGCGGCGCGGCGCGGGCGTGAGCGTGAGCAGCCGGAACCGCGACAGCGCGAGGAGGTACGCGACCCCGGAGGCCGCGAACGCGACGGGGGTCGGGTCGAGTCCGGGGATGGGGATCGCCCCGGTGAGATAGAGGACGCTGCTCACCCACGGCACCGCCGTCCCCACGAGCAGCGCCGCGCTCTGCCCCCGGAACGGGCGGGCGTCGTCGCGGACGAGCTGGAGGATCGGGACCGACCCGATCAGCCCCATCAGGTAGGTGTAGCCGGCGATGACGTAGTACCAGGGACCGACGTCGACGCGGAGGAACGACCCGACCGCGGTGTCGGCGACCGCGCGGTCGGTGGTGATGAGCCCCAACGGGTCGCCCGTCGCGACCACGAGGACGGTTATCGCCGGTGCGACGCAGGCCGCCGCCACGACGCTCGGCCGCACGTACCGGTCGCGGCCCGTGTACTCCAGCGCGAACAGCAGCCACCCGACCGGGACCACTACCACGCCGACCCACTGCACGTCGTACCAGAGCGCCTTCGCGGCGAGCGTCGACGCCTCTAACTCGAAGACGAGGAACGTCGTCCACCACACCTGCCCGAAGAGGAGCAGCGCGAGCCACGTCGCCCCCGCCTCCGGCCGCTCCCGCCACGCGAGGATCGCCGCGGACATCCCGGTCACGACCGCGGCGAGAAGCGCGATGGAGAGCGGACTCAGCCCGATCACACTTAATTACATGTAAAGGTGATATAAATCATTTTGTTTCCCTGATTCGACATCCGCGCCGCGATCGGGCGGACGGCGGGAGTCGGTCAGCCGACCAGCGACACCCCCGCGATCGCGGCGCCGACGACGAGGTAAGTGCAGTCCGGGGCGACGCCGAGGACCGCGGCGTCGTCGACGCGGCCGGCGAGGGCGGTGACGCAGACCGACGCGACGATGCCGACGCCGAGCGCCCCGACGAGCGGCCACGCGAACAGCCCGGCGACGGCGGCGGCCGTCACGGCGCCCGCGACGATCAGGTCGACGCCGTACAGCACCCGCCGGGTCCGGGCGACGCCGAGCACGACGGGGAGCGTCTCGACGCCGACCGCCGCGTCCGCCTCCACGTCCCGGACGTTCGGGAGTTCGGCGTCGACGAACGACCGGAGGAGGAAGTACGCGAAGACGACCGGGACGGCCGGCCCCACCGCCGCCTCGGCGAACGCGATCGGGAGGAACGTGAGGGCGGTCGCCCACCCCACGGCGACGACGATCGAGTTGACGACGAGCACGTCCTTCAGGCGGGGGACGTAGCTGTGCCCGCCGTCGGTGACCCCCGCACCGACTCGCCCGACGGGCTGGTCGTCGGGCGCGACGCTCGCGAGGACGTCGCCGACGGCCCGGCCGAGGTCGGGCAGCCAGTCGGAGGCGTACACGACCCAGAACGCACCGGGGAGCAGCGTGACCGCGAGCGCGACCGGTCCGCCGATGACCGCGAGCGCGACCGCGGTGCCGTACGCGAGCGTGGCGGCGACCATCAGCTGGTCTCCGTAGCGCCGGGCGAGCAGCGCCCGCTGCGGGGTCGAGGCCGCGTCGGCGTCGGCGTCGGCGACGTGGTCGACGGTGTACACCGCGAAGGTGACCAGTGCGACGACCACCGGGGCGGCTGTCGGCCGGACGCCCAGCAGAACGGTCGCGATGAGCGTCTCGACGGCCGCGACGAGCGCGATGAACGGGGCCCCCGACGCGAACGCGCCGAGGAGGCGCGCGGGGTCGGTAGTCGTCCCGACCGCGGCCGGAGACGTGCCTTTCGGCGCCGCTGACTCTCGACGCGGTGGCGTCGACTCCGTCGAGGCGCGCGGCGGCGTCTCGGACGGGAACTGTTCGGTGTGATTCTCCGAGTCGGTGCCGTCGATGAACTCCGACGGCGGATCTGTCCTGTTTGACATTGTTTGCGGCCGGCACCCCGACTGTCGGTGGCACCCGCCAGCTATACTCAAACCACCGAACCTATTTATACATAATAAAATGAATAAACAAACTGATAATAGTGGGCGTTTTATCTCTGACTGAGCCGATTCGATCTCGCGTGCGTCGCCCACCGGTGGATCGGCGGCGTCCCGAGTCCTCCGTGCCCCCTTCAGTACGCTTTTGGGGCGAGCGGCCGATCCGTCCCCTATGGACGGAACCTTCGACCACACGATGATCCGCGTCGAGGACTTAGAGGAGAGCCTCGACTGGTACCAGACGCACCTGAACTACGAGGAGAAGGGACGCTGGGAGGCGGACACGTTCACCAACGTCTACCTCGGCCCCGAGGACGTCCACGAGGACGGCGCGCTCTTAGAGCTCACCTACAACCACGGCGACCGTACCTACGAGATCGGCGACGCGTGGGGTCACATCGCCGTGCGCGTCCCCGAGGACGCTCTCCAGGAGTCGTACGACCAGCTGATGGCGGAGGGCGTCGAGGACTACCGAGACCCCGAGTCGTGCGGCAACCGCTACGCGTTCGTGAAGGACCCGGACGGCCACGAGATCGAGATCGTCAAGCGCGACTACGGCGAGAAGTGGAGCATCGACCACACGATGATCCGCGTCGAGGACGCCGACGAGGCGCTCGGCTACTGGACCCGAAAGTTCGAGTACACGGAGCAGCCGGGTGGCCGCTGGGAGGCGGACACCTTCTCGAACTACTTCATGGCTCCCGAGGACGCCCCGAAGGAGGCGATGAAGCTGGAGCTCACGTACAACTACGACGGCCGCGAGTACACGATGGGCGACGGCTGGGGCCACCTCTGCGTCCGCGTCGACGACCTCGACGAGGCGTGGGAGACGCTGATGACCCGCGAGGCGCCGGACTACCGCGACCCCGCCTCCTGCGACCACAACTACGCGTTCACGAAGGATCAAGACGGCCACGAGATCGAACTGCTCGTCCGGGAGTAGGCGTCAGCGCCCCTCGTTTCTCGCCGCTCGCTCCGCGACGTCGACGCCGTGCACCTCGAACCGGGCGCCGCCCAGCTCGGGGTCGTCCGTGACCCGCACGTCCCAGCCGTGAGCGGTCGCCACCTGCTCGACGATCCGGAGGCCGAACCCAGTCCCCTCCCGCGAGGTCGAGTAGCCGACGTCGAACACGTCCTCCCGGTCGTCGGGCGGGATTCCGGGCCCGTTGTCTGCGACGAAGAACCCGTCGCCGTCGGTCAGGCCGCCCACCGTGACGGCGACGCGATCGCCGCCGTGCTCGACGCTGTTGCGCATCAGGTTCTCGATCAGCTGTTGCAGCCGGCTCTCGTCGGCGTGCAGCGTCAGGTCGGTCTCGACGGCGAGCGTCGCGTCCGCGGTGTCGACGTTCAGCCAGCAGGACTCGACGACCGCCGCGAAGTCAACGAGCTCCGTGTCGCTCACGCGCTCCCCCTCGCGGGCGAGAGTGAGCAGGTCGCTGATCAGTCCGTCCATCCGTTCATGGGCGCCGGCCGCGGCGTCCAGGTGCGGCGAGTCGCAGTCGTCTCGAGCCAGCTCTACCCGGCCCTGCGCCACGTTGAGCGGGTTTCGGAGGTCGTGGGAGACCACGCTTGCGAACTCCTCCAGCCGGTCGTTCTGCCGTTCTAGCTCCGCGCTCCGCCGGTGGAGCCGCTCGGTACGGGCCTCCGACTGGAACGCCGTCTCCGCGGCGGTCGCGAGGATCTTCGCGAGGAACACGTCGGTCCCGTCGAAGACGCCGGGGTCGGTTTCGCCGATCGATACCGTCCCGTACTCGCCCGCCGGGAGGATCATCAGGCTCCGGAGCCCCGTCCCGTTGTCGACGGCGTCGAGAGTCTCGATGTCGTCGTACACCCGGACCTCGTTCGCCTCGTAGGCCGCCCAGTTGAGGCTCCCGCCGTCGGGCGTGAACACCTCGCGCTCGGGGAGCGTCGCCTCGACGGCCTCCGACACGGCGACCGGGACCAGCCCGCCGGCGTCCTCGTCGTGGATCCGGACGGTCGTCACGGAGAAGCCGAGCACTTCGGCCGCGGCGTCGACGACGCGCTCGGCGATCGCCTCTCGAGAATCCGCGCGGATCAGGTTCCGCGTCGCGTCGTGAAGCCGCTCCAAGCGCGTCTCGCGGTCGACGCGGTCGAGGGCGGCCTCCAGGTGGTTCGCCAGGATCACGGCGATGAGGACGTCCGTGTCGGTGAACGCGTTCGCCGCCGACGCGGAGATGACGAACAGCCCGTGCCCCTCGATCGGGTGGAGCACGAGACTCTCCGCTGGCGTCTCCTCGTCGAGGCGGTCAGACTCGGAGAGCTCGTCGATCGCGAGCGGCTCGTCGCCGCGGTACGCCTCCCACGCGAGGGCCGCGCGCGACCCCGGCGGCCCGCCTCGGTCGTACGACGGCTGCTCGTCGAAGAACATGGGGACCGACTCCGCGAGCGCGATCGGCTCCAGCGCATCTCCGGCGTCGTTCTCTAGGTGGATCCCGCTCAGCTCCGCGCCGATGATCGCCGACGCGGCGTCCACCGCCAGCTGCGTCGTCTCCTCGACCGTGCGGGTGTAGTTGAGGTCCCGCGTCCACTCGCGGAGACGGGCCAGCTTCTCCTCGCGCCCCTTCCGGTCGGAGACGTCCCGCGTGTTGATCACGTACCCGTCGATCCCGCTGTCGTCGAGCCTGTTGCTGCCGACAGACTCCACCCACAGGTAGTCGCCGTCGGCGCGCTCCAGCCGGTGCTCTATCGTCGGATTCTCCGCGTCGCCGGCGATCGACTCCCTGAACCCTTCGAGGACGCGTTGGCGGTCGTCCGGGTGCACGTACTCGAACGCGTCCTCACCGAGGAGGTCCGCCGGCTCGTAGCCGAGGAGCGACTCGACGGACGGGCTCGCGTACTGGAACATCCCGTCCGCGTCGAGCGCCGAGACGATGTCGTTGGAGCGCTCGAGGAACGCGCGATGCCGCTCGCGCTCGGTCACGTCTCGGATGATCCCGACGAACCGGCGCTCACCGTCTTCCTCGAACTCGCCGAAGGAGATCGACAGCGGCACCTCGTGGCCCTCGCGGTGCTGGCCCGGGAACTCGACGGCCGACCAGTCCATCTTCGGGTCACCGCCGGAGACGTACCGTTCGACCCCAGCGGTGTGATCCGCGGCCTTCCGGTCCGGCATCAGCTTCGTCAGCGGTTCTCCCTCCAGCTCGCTCGGCGCGTAGCCGAACAGCCGTTCGACGGCGGGGTTCGCGAACCGGATCTCGCTGTCGGCGTCGATGGTGACGATCGCGTCCATCGAGTTGTCGGTGATCGCGCGCAGGTGCGTCCGGGTCCGTTCGGCCTCGCGCTCGGCGCGGCGCTTCATGACGGCGTCGGCGATCCGGTTCGCGAGGATCTCGTACTTCTCGGTACCCCCGCCCTTCTGGAGGTAGTCCGTCACCCCGGCGGAGATCGCCTCGCTGGCGACGGTCTCCGACCCCTTTCCGGTGTACAGGACGAAGGGGAGGTCGGGATCGCGCTCCCGGACGCGCTCTAAGAACTCGATCCCGTTCGGTCCGGGCATGTCGTGGTCGGAGACGACGCAGTCGATCCCGCCCTCGTCGAGCCGCTCCAGCCCGACCGTCGCGTTCGGGGCGGCCTCGACGGCGATCCGCTCGTCCTCGCGTTCGAGGAACGATCCCGTCACCTCCGCGAGGTCCGGGTCGTCGTCGACGAGGAGGACGCGGATCCGGTCTCTCATTGATCCCGAGTACTGGTGACGACGGTATAACCATTTGGTCGGCCAGCGGAAACATCGACCACCCTAGGGCGGGCGGATCCGCGGCTCCTACTCGCCGTCATCCGGCCGGAACGCGACCAGCGGCTCCCCGTCCGTCGCTCGCTCCTCGACGCCGGCCGTCACCGACAGTCCGACCTCGACCGCGTCGCCCTCGGGCTCGACGCCGCGCAGGACCCCCGTCGCTCGGACCGGCCCGAGGTCGACGACCGCGGTGACGTACGGGGCGTCGTCGGCGAACCGCGGCGAGGGCACGTGGACGACGCTGAACGTCTCGACGCGTCCGGTCTCCGCGAGCGGTTCCCGCGAGAGCGCGTCCGACCCGCAGTCCGGACAGATCCGGCGCGGCGGGAGCGACCCGTGGCCGTCGGGACAGACCAGCGCGTACCCCTCGCCCGCCGCGAGCGCGTCGAGCCACTCGTCGTAGTCGGCGTCGCTGACCGGCGTCGGCGTGGGGCCGGTCCCGTCGGCGTCCCCGCCGTCGCTCCCCGCGTCGCCGTCGTCGCCGGCACCGTCGTCGCTCATTCCGCCACCTCCAGCACGTGGACGACCGCGCTGGCAACGGTTCCGCCCGCGTTGTGCGCGACGCCGACCTCGGCGTCTGGGACGTGTTCGCTGTTCGGGTGGTCGCCCCGCAGCAGCCGCGTCAGTTCGGCGATCTGGGACCCGCCGGTCGCGCCGACCGGGTGCCCCTTCGCCTTCAGGCCGCCGGAGAGGTTCACCGGGAGGTCGCCGTCGGCGGTCGTGATCCCCTCGCGGGCCGCCGAAACCCCCTCGCCGACCTCGAAGAGCCCGAGCGACTCCGTGGCGAGCACCTCGGCGATGGTGAAGCAGTCGTGGACCTCGGCGACGTCGACGTCGTCCGGGCCCACGCCGGCGGCCGCGTAGGCGGCCTCGGCGGCGTCGTCGGCGGCCGGCGTGCGCGCGAGGTGTTCGCGGTCGCCGAGCGCCATCCGGTCGGTCCCCTGTCCGGTCCCCGCCACCGCGACGGGGGCGTCCACGTCGTGTTCCGCGGCGTACTCCGCGGAGACGACCACCAGCGCGCTCGCCCCGTCGGTGATCGGGCAGGCGTCGTAGAGGTGGAGCGGTTCGGCGACCGGCGGTGCGTCCATCGCCTCGTCGACCGACACCTCTCGGCGGTACTGTGCGTACTCGTTCGGGAGCGCGTTCGCGTGGTTCTTCGAGGCGACGTGGGCCAGGTCCCGTCGCTCCCCGCCGTACGCCTCGAAGTAGGCGGTCGCCATCAGGGCGTACGCGCCGGGGAACGTGACGCCCGACCGGACCTCGAAGAGGTCGTCGGCGGCCATCGCGAGCCCCTCCGTCACCTCGGCGGTCGGCAGGTTCGTCATGCGCTCCATCCCCCCGGCGAGGACCACGTCGGCGTCGCCCGCGGCGACGGTCCGGACGGCCTCGCGGACGGCGACGCCCGCGGAGGCGCACGCCGACTCGTACCGGGTCGCGGGACAGCGCACGCCGGCGGCCTCGGCCATCAGCGGCGCCTGGTGGCCTTGATGCTCGGCGAGCGCGCCCATGAAGTTCCCGTAGTTCAGTTCCTCGACGTCCTCTCGCGGGACGCCGGCGTCCTCGAACGCGCGCTCCGCGGCCGTCGCGAAGAGGTCGCGTCCCGCGCGGTCCGCGTGGCTCCCGAAGCGCGTGAGCCCGACTCCGGCGACGCGTGCGTCGGTCATACCTGAACGATAATCGGGGTCCGGTTTATCGCTGCCGGAAGGCGCGGTCGCTCTGTATAAAAAGCCGGTCGGACCGCGTCCTACCCGATGTACCGCAGGTCGTCGTCGGGCACCGCGGGACCGTCCTGCATCTCGCGGATCTTCCCGACCACCTCCTCCATCTCCTCGGCGCGGTCCTCTAAGCTCTCGTAGTCGACCGAGAAGTCGAGGACCACCTCGAGTGTCTCGAGCACCGCCCGGGCGCTCTTGGGGTCGACGAGGTAGCCGCTCGTCTCGCCCATGAGGCAGGCGGCGTCGAAGCCCCGGCGGCCGCCGAGCCCGAGCACGAGTCCGGAGACGCCGACGATCCCGCCGGCCGGCTCGTCGGGCCGGAACTCGACGCCGGCGTCTTTCAGCCCCTCGACGAGGTCGGCGTCGGAGACCGCGCCGAGCACGGTGTACTCCTCGACGAGCTCGCCGGTCGGCACGCCGCCGAGCGCGTACGCCCGCGTCGCCCCGAACTCCTCGGCGATGTCGAGGAACGTCGTCGTGAGCGTGTAGTGGCCCGCGTTCGAGCCGGCCTGGTGGTCGCCGGTCAACACGAGCAGGTCGGCGCCGTCGGTCTCGACGGCGTGGAACTCGGCGCAGGTAAGCTCCGCGACCCCGTCGCCGTCGACGCTCACCTGTGGCGGGAACTCCGTGGTGTACACGCGGCGGACCAGCTCCCCGTCGAACTCCTCTAACAGGTGCTCCGCCGCCAGCTTCCCCACGTGGCCGACGCCCGGGAGGCCCTCGATGAGCACCGGGTCGTCGAGCTCCGGCGTCGCTACCTCGTCGATCTCGATGTCGTCCATACCGGACTGGTCGGGGCGGCGGTCACAAGAGGGTGGCTATTCCGGCGGCGCGAGAGCCGGACGACCGTCCGACGGCCTACTCCGAGTCCCGCCGCCGCGCCCGCCGCCGGTACTCCCCGTAGGGGTCCTCCGGGCTGAACGGCGCGGGCGCGCTGTTGGCGGTCGGGCCGTCGCACTCGGGACAGCAGTCGCCGAGCGTGTACACCGGCCGATCGTGGGTCGCCTCCCAGTTCGCGCAGACGCGAATGTCGGATTTCACGGGTAGAAAGGTGTCCGCGGAGGGGTTACTCGTCGTCCTCGCGGCGCTCGCGGTGGAAGTCGCCGGCGCCGCCGCGGCCCTCGATCGCCTCGCGGGCGCGGGCCGCGGCCGCCTCCAACTGGTCCTCGGCCGTCTTGTAGTCGGGCGCGCGGACCTTGATCCGGTACTCGGGCGAGCCGACGTAGCCGACCTCCAGGTCGACGCCGTCCGGGATCTCGCCGTTGCCCTCGGCGGCCTCCAGCGCGGCCTTCACGTCGTCGACGCCGTCGGGGGCCGCGGACTCGAGGTCCACGTAGCCGGTCACGTCGACGTACGGCACCGAGACGTTGTCGCGGGCCGCCTCGACGATCGCCTCGCGGGCGTCGTCGTCGAGGTCGACGCCTTCGAGCGCCTCGCTCCCGCTTATCGCCGCCGCCTCGAAGGCGTCGTACAGCGAGTCGTACTCGGCGAGGAGCGCGTTGGCGACCGTGGTGTAGCGGTCGTCGTCGACATCCTCGCCCAGCGCGATCAGCATCCAGTTGTCGGCCTTCTGCGAGTTCTTCCAGGCCTGTATCTTGTCCTTCCGCTGGTGTTCGTTGACGTCTTTGATCGACAGATCGATCTGGTTCGCGGACTCGTCGACCTCGAGCACCTTCGCGACGACCGTCTGTCCCTCGCGGACGTGGTCGCGGACGTTCTTGATCCAACCGGAGGCGACCTCGCTGATGTGACAGAGGCCGCGCTTCTCCTCGTACTCGTCGAGGTCGACGAACACGCCGAAGTCGGCGATCTCGTCGACGTCGCCGACCACCAGCTCGCCGGGTTCGGGCCAGCCGCTGTACTTCATACGGGGTGGGTGAGGCGGTTACCGCGCCTCAACGGTTTCGACGATCTCGCCGTGGAGCTCCGCCTCCCCGCCGGTCGGGGTCGCGAGCGTCGTGCCGCAGACCGCACACGACACCACGGAGGAGGCCTTGCCGAAGACGACCTGTTCGTTCTCGCAGTCGCCGCAGGCGACGCGGTGGAAGCTTCCCGCCATGCTTACTCCTGGAACGTGAGCCGGCCGGCGCGCCATCCCTCGCGCATGTGGGCCTTGCCGCAGTCGCCGCAGCGGTACTTCAGGTGGGTCTTCTTGGTCGGCTTGTCGCCACCGGGGACCTTCGAGTACCCGCCGGCGTTGCCGATCGTCGCGAGCGCGCGGCGTCGCTGGCGCGCGTCTCGCTTCATTCCGGTCGCCCGACCCGATCGAACCTTCTCCACTTCGTGCTCCTGATGGGAGTCACAGTGTGGACAGTACGTGTTGAAACGACGTGGCATCTCCATGGATATCGACCTTGAGTCGCGGTTCGTCGCCGACGCTTAAAACGGGTTTGGTCTGGCTCCCGGCCGGCGATCGGGCCCGCGGAGCGGTCGAGATACCCGCGCGCCGCCCGGCCAGTTATCCCTCCCACTCCGCGACCGCCCGCACCGGCGACCCGTCCCCGCCGCGCAGGCGGAGCGGGAACGCGTACAGCCGGAACCGCGCCGGCAGCCCGTCGAGCCCGCACAGGTTCTCGACGATCGGGAGGCTCTCTTTTAAGAGGACGTCGTGAGCGGGCGTGCCGTCGGGCTCGTCGCTCGCGGGCGCGACGTTCGTCCTCGCCGCGGTCGGCGTCGGATCCGGCCCGAACGCGTCGACGCCGACGCCGACGCCCCGGTCTCGGCACCGCGCCGCGGCCGCCTCGGTCAGGTACGGGTGGTCGCGGTACCGGTCGCTCCCCCAGTGGGCGGCCCAACCGGTCCGCAGGACGAGGAGGTCGACTCCGAGATCGACCGCGTCCCCTCCGTCCCCGAGGAGCCTCGCCTCGTTCTCGAGCGCATCGGCCGTGATCGCCTCCCGCGGCCTCAGCGGCCGGAGGTCGACGAGGCGGGCGTCGAACGCGAACCGACCCGGGTCGACCTCCTCGACGGTCGCTCCCTCCGAGAGCGTGTGGCGCGGCGCGTCGAGGTGGGTCCCGGCGTGGGTGCCGGTCCGGAGCTCGCTCGTCGCGTAGCCGTCGGCCTCGTGGGTCGCGTCGGGCGCGAGCGTCACCTCGGGGTCGCCGGGGTAGGTCGGCATCCCCGTCTCGATCGGTCGCGAGAGGTCGCGGAACACGGGTCGGGGTGGGACGCGGCGACGCTTAAAAGGGCGGGCGAACGGGCGCCCGGCCCCGGCGGCACCGTCCGTCGACCGCGGGCTTCGTTTCTCGATCGCGCCGACGCCGTTTTCCGGCCGGTGGCGCCGTTCTCCGACCGCCGGCGCCTCCCCCGACTTCCGCGGCCAGAACGTATTTCCTCCGGCCGCCGTTCGGTGCGTCCATGTCGAAACTGCCGCTCGACGCCTACTACGACCTGACGCAGATCGGCGAGGTCGCCGTCTCCCCCTCCGGGGACCGCGTCGCCTTCACCGCCACCGAGTACGACCAGCGCGAGGACGAGGCCGTGGCCTCGCTGTTCGTCGTCCCGACCGACGGCTCCCGCGAGCCGCACCGCCTGACGAGCGCGTCCGGCGCCTCCGCGCCGGCGTGGGGCCCCGAGGGCGACCGCCTCGCGTTCGTGGCCGCCCGCGACCGCGACGCCGAGCGGCGCGTCGGCTGGCGGGACCGGGAGGAGGAGAGCGACGGAGACGAGGCCGAAACGGCGGACGACGAGAACGGCGCGTCCGGCGACGACGCGTCCGGCGAGGACGACGAGGCGGGCGACGACGAGGGCGAGGGCGCGCCCGGCGACGACGAGCCCAAGCCGCAGGTGTGGCTGTTCGACCTCGCGCTCGGCGGCGACGCGCGGCAGGTCACGGAGCGCGACGAGGGCGTCGCCGACTTCGACTGGTCGCCGTCGGGCGACCGGCTAGCGATCGAGTCGCGCGACCCGACCGACGAGGAGACCGACTACCTCGACCAAGTGCGCGAGGAGGGCGGGCCGATCGAGACGACCCGCCTCCAGCACAAGCTGAACGGCGTCGGCTGGACCGACGAGGTGACGCCGTACCTGTTCGTCGTCGACCTCGACGATCCCGAGAGCGACCCGCGCCGGCTCGACGACGCGTACGGCGGCGGCGCCTTCCAGGACGTGACCGGGATGGACCCTCACTGGGGCGACGACGGCCGGATCGCGTTCACCTCCTGCCGGCTCGACCGCCCCGACGACACCACGGTCCGCGACGTCTACGCGGTGTCGCCCGAGGGCGGCGACGCCGAGCGGCTCACCGGCGGCGACCGCTCTCACGGCGTCCCGACGTGGCGCCCCGGCGCCGGCGAGCTGGTGACGGTCGCGGGCGACCCCGACGACCCCCCCGCGCCGGCCGAGGTGTACCTCGTCGACGGCGACGCGGACGGCGAGGGGGACGCCGAGAGCGTCGCCTCTCTCACCGTCGACCTCGACCGGACGGTCGCCCGCGGCGGCGCGCCGCGCTGGGTCGACGGCGCCATATACGTCCCGATCGCCGACGAGAGCCACACGCGGCTGGTCCGCGTGGAGACCGACGGCTCCGTCGAACGCGTCTTCGCGGCGCAGGGCCGCGACCGCGCGCTGGCCGGCTTCGACGTCTCGGCCGACGGGTCGACGTCGGTGATGATCCTCTCGGACCCGATCGACGGATCCGACCTGTACGCGGTCGACGTCGACGACCTCGATTCGGAGACGGAACCGAACTCGTTCCTGCGGCTCACCGCGGTCAACGAGTCGCTGATCGACGAGTTCGCGATGCCGGAGGCCACGCGCGTCGGGTGGGAGTCGGACGGCTGGACGCTCGACGGCGTCGTGTATCACGACCCCGAGATCGAGCCGACCGGGGGCGACCACCCGCTCGTGGTCGCGATCCACGGCGGACCGATGTCGTACGACGAGCCCGTGTTCAGCTTCGCGCACGCCGCGCTGACCAGCCGGGGGTACCTCGTGTTCCGACCGAACTACCGCGGGGGCACCTCCCGCGGCCGGGAGTTCACCGCGGAGCTGACCGGCGCCTGGGGAACCGCCGAGGTCGACGACATCGCTGCGGGCGTCGCGTCGCTCGCGGACCGGGGCTGGGTCGACCCCGACCGCGTGTTCGGTCACGGCTTCTCGTACGGCGGGATCGCGCAGGGGTTCCTCGTCACCCGAGAGCCCGACCTCTTCGCCGCCGCCGCGCCGGAGCACGGCATCTACGACCTCCGGTCGGCGTTCGGCACCGACGACACCCACACGTGGTTCGAGGCCGAGTACGGGCTCCCGTGGGAGAACCCGGAGGCGTACGACGCGTCGACCGCGATCCTCGACGCCGGGAGCATCGAGACGCCGCTGCTCGTGATGGCCGGCGGCGAGGACTGGCGGTGCCCGCCCTCCCAGTCCGAGCAGCTGTACGTCGCGGCCCGGAAGCAGGGGGTCGACGCCGAGCTGGTCGTCTACCCGGACGAGCACCACAACATCGGCGACCCGGACCGGGCGATCCACCGGCTGGAGAAGATCCTCGACTGGTACGAGACGCACGACTCGGCGGCGGACGGCGGCGACTGAACCGCGGTCGGCGTCGCCGCAGAGGGGCCTTCGGGCTCAGTGCTCGACGAACTCCACGAGTACCCCGCCCGTCGACCGCGGATGGAGGAACGCGACCTCGTGGCCCCACGCTCCCGGACGCGGCTCCTCGTCGACGAGGTCGACGCCGAGGTCGTGGGCGCGGTCCAGCGCCCCGCGGAGGTCGTCGGTCGCGAGCGCGACGTGGTGGATCCCCGGCCCCTCCCGGTCGAGGTAGTCGGCGATCGCGCCGCCGTCGTCGGGCTCGAGGAGTTCGAAGTAGCCGCCGTCGAGTTCGAGGAAGACGACGTCCATCCCGTCGAACGTCTCCTCGTGCGCGATCGGCGCGTGGAGCAGGCCCTCGAACAGGTCCGCGAGGTCGGCGGCGTCGCGCGTCGCGACGCCGACGTGATCGAATCGCATACGACTCGGATCCGGCGCCGCCGACTTATAAGAACCGAGCGACGGTCGGGTCCCTCGCTCCGCTCACCGGAATCAAAAGGTTTGGGTAGGCCCCGCGGGAATCGAGGATCGACTCTACCAGTGAGCGACTCACAGACCGACGCGGCGACGGAGCAGATGACGTCGCGGAACATCCTCGGCTCGCTGCTCGAGAGCGCGCTCCACGAGATGAATCGGGAGCGCTCGGGGCTGCTGCTCTCCGGGCTGTCGGCGGGGCTCGACATCGGGTTCGGCCCGCTGATGATGGCGGTGATCCTGACGCTCTCGCCGGGGAGCTTCGGCGACCTCGGGACCGAACTGCTGTTGGCGAGCGTCTACTCCATCGGGTTCATGTTCGTCATCCTCGGCCGCTCGGAGCTGTTCACCGAGCACACGACGCTGGCCGTGATCCCGGTGCTCGATCGGCAGGCGTCGGTCAGGCAGTTGGGCCGGCTCTGGGGGTGGGTGTACGTCGGGAACCTCGCCGGCGGTCTGCTGTTCACCCTGCTCGTGACCCTGTTGATGCCGGAGCTCGGCGTCGTCGATCCCGAGTCGTTCGAGACCATCGCCCTGAAGCTCGTCGACCACGACCTCCCGTGGCTGTTCGTCGGCGGGGTCTTCGCCGGCTGGCTAATGGGCCTGCTGGCGTGGCTCGTGACGGCGGCGCAGGAGACGACCGCCCGAATCCTCCTCGTGCTGATCGTCACCGGGACGATCGGACTGCTCCACCTCCCGCACTCGATCGCGGGCAACGTCGAGGTGCTGTTCGGGCTGATCGTCTCGGACGCGATCTCGCTGTCCGACTACGTCGGGTTCCTCGTGCTGTCGACGGTCGGCAACGCCTTCGGCGGCGCGGTGTTCGTCGCGCTGCTGAAGTACGGTCACGTCGTCCGCGGCGCGGACTGAGGACCGGCGGCGCGGCGGTGGCCGGAGCGGTCGACTGTCGTCGAGATTTATACCGGTGGTCGACGAATCGGCCTCACATGGAGCTCTCCAACACCGAATCGATCGCCGGCAAGGAAGTGACCGAGACGCTCGGGCTCGTCCGCGGGAACACGGTCCGCGCTCGCAACGTCGGCCGCGACATCACGCAGGGCCTCCGCAACCTCGCGGGCGGCGAGCTGAAGGGGTACACCGAGCTGATGACTGACGCCCGGGATCAGGCGCAGGACCGCATGATCGAGGAGGCGGAGGCGCTCGGCGCCGACGGCGTGATCAACGTCCGGTACACGACCTCCTCGATCGCCGACAGCGGCGCGGAGATCCTCGCGTACGGGACCGCGGTGCGGCTTCGGTAGGTCGCCGCCCTACCGCCCCGGCTTGTACTCGCCGAACTCGTCGCGGAACACGTCCGATATCTCCTGGACCGTCGCGTACGCCTTCACGGCGTCGACGACGTGCGGCATCACGTTCTCGGTGCCCCGCGCGGCCTCGCGAAGCGACCCGAGCGCGTCCGCCACCGCGTCGTCGTCGCGGTCGGCCTTCACCTCCTGCAGGCGCTCGCGCTGGTTCTGCTCCTGCTCGGGGTCCACCTCTTCGAGGTCCATCTCCGGCTCCTCGTCGACCGCGTACTCGTTGACCCCGACGATGATCCGCTCTCCCTCCTCGACCTCCCGCTGGCGCTCGAAGGCGACGTCCTGTATCTGCCGCTGGACCCACTGGCTCTCGACCGCCTCTAACATTCCGCCGCGGCGGTCGACCTCGTCGAGGATCTCGAACGCCTCCTCCTCGATCCCGTCGGTGAGGCTCTCCACGTAGTACGACCCGGCCAGCGGGTCGATCGTGTCGGCCGCGCCGGACTCGTGAGCGAGGATCTGCTGGGTGCGCAGCGCGGTGCGGACCGACTTCTCGGTGGGGAGCGCGAGCGCCTCGTCTTTCCCGTTGGTGTGGAGGCTCTGGGTCCCTCCCAACACGGCCGCGAGCGCCTGATACGCGACGCGGACGACGTTGTTCTCGATCTGCTGGGCGGTGAGGGTGGAGCCGCCGGTCTGGGTGTGGAACTTGAGCTGTTTCGACTTGGGGTTCTCCGCGTCGAACCGCTCCTCCATGATCTTCGCCCACATGCGCCGGGCGGCGCGGAACTTCGCGGCCTCCTCGAAGACGTTGTTGTGGGCGTTGAAAAAGAAGGAGAGCTGCGGGGCGAACTCGTCGACGTCGAGGCCGGCGTCGATCGCGGCCTGCACGTACTCGATGCCGTCGCCGAGGGTGAACGCGACCTCCTGGGCCGCGGTCGAGCCCGCCTCGCGGATGTGGTACCCCGAGATGGAGATCGTGTTGAAACTAGGGGTCTCCGCGGCGCAGAAGTCGAAGATGTCCGTGATCAGCCGCATCGACTGCTTCGGCGGGTAGATGTAGAGGTTCCGCGCGATGTACTCCTTCATGATGTCGTTCTGAATGGTGCCCCGGAGCTCCTCGCGCGGGACCCCTTGCTCGTCGCCCATCGCGACGTACATCGCGAGGAGGACGGCCGCGGGGGCGTTGATCGTCATCGACGTCGACACCTCGTCCAAGGGGATCCCGTCGAAGACCGTCTCGAAGTCGTCGAGGGTGTCGATGGCGACGCCCGAGCGCCCCACCTCGCCCTCGGCCATCGCGGCGTCGGAGTCGTACCCCATCTGCGTCGGGAGGTCGAACGCCATCGAGAGCCCGGAGGAGCCCTCGTCGATGAGGTAGTTGAACCGCTCGTTCGTCTCCGCGGCGGTGCCCATCCCCGCGTACTGGCGCATCGTCCAGAGCCGGCCGCGGTGCATCGTCGAGTAGACGCCGCGCGTGTACGGCTCCTCGCCCGGGTTCCCGACGTCCTCGCGGTAGTCGTGGTCGGGGACGTCGGCGGGGGTGTACAGCGGGTCGACCTCCTGGCCGCCCGTGTCGGTGGTGAACGTCTCCTTGCGCTCCCCGAACCGGTCGACCGTCTCGCCGTAGGTCCCGGACTCCCACGACTCCTTGGCCTCCCGAATCTCGGCCAGTTCCTCAGGATCGTACATTAGTGAACCAGTCGTCCGAACGCGACTTAACCCTTTTCGGGAATGGCGTAACGCCGACAGTTCGACGACGGCGACGGGGCGAGGGAGAACCCCTCCGCCTGCGACCGGGGCGGACCGCCGGCGACGACGCGACCGGCGGGGTCAGACGGGTCGGCCTCCGGTACTCAGACCCCGAAGGTGGCTCGGAGCATGTCCCGCGTCCCGGGTCCGAGCCCGACGGCCAGCACGGTGATGAGCAGCATCAGCGTGTAGCGCGGCGACTCCTCGAACATCTCGCCGTTGAACACCCAGACGACGAACGTCGCGGCCGCGAGCTTGACGAGGAGGAACGGCCACGCGTCGCCGGTGACGGCGAGGACCGAGTCCGGGAGGAGCCGCCCGGTCCAGTTCACGATCAGCGCGTTGACGACGTGTTTCGGCACGAGGTTCGCGGTCCCGGTCAGCGCCGGCATCCAGTTGAGCCCGATCACGTTGGCGACGCCGTCGATCGCGTGGCCCCAGATGATGACGATCCCCGCGGCCCCCGTCCCCTGCCGGACCGTCGGTTCGTACGCGGTCGCGAGCTTCCAGGTGGCCGCCGTCGAGACGGTCGCGAGGAGCAGCGTGAGCGCGAGCACCTGCGGGTAGAACTCGACGTAGTCGGTCGCGGCGGCGAGGTACGAGAGGTAGCCGAGCGAGGCCGCGAGGGCGAGCGTCCCCATCGCGAACAGCGGTCGGGCGTAGTCGTCGACGACCCCGCGGTCCGCCAGCGCGTACGCCGCGATGACGCAGGCGAGGGTGACGCCGAACGCGGTGAAGTAGATGAACGGGCTGATCAGCACCGCGCTCGCGGGGAAGGGGATCAGCGGCTCCGTGCCGGCGCGGACCGCGGCGACCCCCGAGTCCTCGACGGTGCGGAGCGCGCCGCCGAGCAGCATGAACGGGAACAGCGCGTAGAAGAACCGCAGCTCGTCGCCGATATCCAACCGGCGGAGCAGGAAGACGACGCCGATCAGCATCCCGAGCAGAACGACCACGTAGCTCACCGTCGAGACGGTGGTGTACCCCGGGAACGCGACGACTTCCCCAGCGTCGACGGCGGCCTGACACGCGCCCGAGCCCCCGAGCAACTCCGTGCCGCCAGCGTCCCGGACGGCGCACTGCGCCCCCTGCCCGTCGGCGACGACCGGTCCCCAGAAGTACCGCCAGACGAACCGATCGTACACGGCTCGCGGGAAGACGACCGATCCGACCGCGAGCAGGAGCGCGACCCCGCCGACGACCGCCGCCCACGCCCGCTCCGGAGACTGCCTGATCCGTCCGGCGACCGGTGTGCTCATGACTCCCGTTCGGAGTGTTCCCGAGTTGAGCGTTCCGGTCCCGGCTCGCCTCGTCGTCGTCCGCGACGGGTCCCGAAGAGCGCGACGCGGCGCGGAGCCCCGCTCAGATCGGCGGGCCGTCGGCCTCGAAGTCGGTGCCGAGGATGATCATGGTCTGCGACCGCGAGAACCCGTCCATCTCCGCTATCTCGTCGAACATCAGATCGCGGAGGCTGTCGGTGTCGGCGGCGACGACGCGCAAGATGACGTCCCACTTGCCGGTCGTCAGGTGGATCTCGCTGACGCCGTCGATGTCGCGGAGCCGGTCGAGCGCGTCCTCCTCGCGTCCCTGCTCGATGCGGAGTCCGACGAACGCGCTGACGCCGTAACCGACGGCCTTGGGGTCGACCTCCGCGTGGTACCCCTCGATGACGCCGGCCTCCTCCATCCGCCCCACTCGGTCGTGGACGGTCGCGCTCGACATGTCGATCCGCCGCGCGATCTCCGAGAACGGCGTCCGAGCGTCCTCTTGGAGGATCCTGAGGATGGCGCGGTCCGTCTCGTCGAGTTCCATGGCCGGGCCTACGTCGGGAGCGGACTTTTCAGTTCCGGCGTTTCGGCGTCGCTACGGGTTGTATTCTCAACACCTCCGGCCACTCGCCGGGCGGCCGATCTCCGCCCGAGACGCCGGCCGAGGCGATTCGTCTGAGTACGTCTCGGGCGGGATTCCGTCCGATTACGCCTCGGCCGGAGTCTCGAACGACCCCTCTCGGATGGCCGCTTCCGCCGCCGCGAGCGCCTCGTCGGCGTCGAACGCGTCGACGATCTCCCGCAGCTCCTCGTGAGACGCGTCCGCGAGGTCTCGCGCGTGCGACGCGACGTTCGGCACCGCCCGGATCAGGTTGTCGACGATCGGAACGTCCGCGGTCCGCGGCGACCGGCTCCCGGGATTCAGGTCGACCACGATCTCCGTCTTCCCCATCGCGTCGAGCGCCGCCGCGCGGTCGCCGTCCTCCAGCGGGACGACCACGACGTCCGCCGCCTCGATCCCGTCGGCGTCGACGACGCCGCGAGCGTGCGACAGCCCGGGGATCTCCCCGTCGCCGGCCATGCCCTTGACCCGGTCGGCGCCGTGCTCGCGGAGGTGGTCGGCGATGCGCCGGACGCGCTCGTCGGTGTGGTTGAAGAGGTTCACTTCCAGGTCGGCGTCGACCGCCTCGGCGAGCGCGACCGTCTCCGCGGGGGCGAGGGCCGCGACGTTGCCGTTCACCGAGATCACCGGACGGTCGGCCGTCAGCAGGGTCGCCGCGGCGGCGCGCGCGGCGCGGTCGGCGCTCGGGAGGGTCCGCTCGCCGAGGAGGTAGTCGAAGGCCTCCGCGCGTCCCTGGGCGATGAGTCCCTGCTTCGATGTGATCCCCTTCTTCACCCCCTCCTCGATCCGGTGGCGCGTCACGAGCGAGGCGTACCGCGGGTGGTCCTCCGGGACCTCCGTCTCCGTCATACCGGAGCGAGGCGGCGCGCCGATTAAAGTGGACCGTTCGCGGCCACCGTGTGGCTCCGGTACCCGTACGCACAAACGTTAACATGGGTTACTTCGTAGCGCCACACGGGATGGATCGCACTGGCAAGTACACGATCGTGGACGCGTGCAACGACCACGGGGCGATCACGCTCCGTGAATACCCCCGGAACGGGACGCTGTACGTCGTCGAGTACGACGATCCCGACGTGGAGGCCGAGCTGTCGTCGCTCGACGCCGGCACGGTCGTCGAGCTCGACCTGCGGCGCGCTGGTCGCCGGGGCAACGCGTGGTGCGCGGAGTCCGCGCGGCCGGTCGATCCGGCGTAACGCGGCGGATCGATGCGGCTTCGCGCGCGGTCGGTCCGTCCGCTTCGACGTCCCCGCTTTTTCCCCGCTCAGGCCACCCCGATACGCTCGCGGTACGTCCCGTACTCCGCCTCGAACACCGCCATGATCTCGCCCATCGTCGCGTACGCCTTCACCGCCGCGACGATCGCGGGCATCACGTTCTCGCCGGCGTCGACCGCGTCGCGGAGGTCGTCCAAGGCGGCGTCGACCGCGTCGTCGTCGCGCTCCGCCTTCACCGACTCGAGCCGGTCGAGCTGGCGCTCCCGGGTCGTCTCGTCGACCCGGAGCAGGTCCGGCTCCGTGTCCTCTTCGACCTGATAGGCGTTGACGCCGACGACGGTCTCCTCGCCCTCGTCGACCCGCTCTTGGTACTCGTAGGAGGCCTGCTGGATCTCGCGGTGGAAGTACCCCTGCTCGATCCCGGCGAGCACCCCGTCGCGGACCGACCCGTCGCCCATCTCTCGGATCTCTTCGATATACGCGGTCGCCTCCGCCTCCACCTCGTCCGTGAGCGCCTCCACCGCGAAGGAGCCGCCCAGCGGGTCGACGATGTCGGCCGCGCCCGACTCCTCCGCGATGATCTGCTGGGTGCGGAGCGCGACCCGCACGGCCCGCTCGGAGGGGAGCGCCAGCGCCTCGTCGAAGGAGTTGGTGTGGAGGCTCTGGGTTCCCCCCAAGACGCCCGCCAGCGCCTGTAGCGTGACGCGGACGACGTTGTTCAGGGGTTGCTGGGCCGTCAGCGACTGGCCCGCGGTCTGGGTGTGGAACTTCAACTGCTTCGAGGCGTCGGCCTCGGCGTCGTACCACTCGTCCATGATCCGCGCGTAGATCCGACGGGCGGCGCGGAACTTCGCGACCTCCTCGAAGATCGAGTTGTGCGAGTTGAAAAAGAAGGAGAGCTGCGGGGCGAACGCGTCGACGTCGAGCCCGCGGTCGAGACACGCCTCGACGTACGCGAACCCGTCGGCGAGGGTGAAGGCGAGCTCCTGGACCGCGGTCGAGCCCGCCTCGCGGATGTGGTACCCCGACACCGAGATCGGTTTGAACGAAGGGGTCTCGTCGACGGCGAACTCGATCGTGTCCGTCACCAGGTCGAGGGAGGGCTCCGGCGGGATCACCCACTCCTTCTGCGCGATGAACTCCTTCAGCATGTCGTTCTGGAGGGTCCCCCGAAGCTCCTCGCGCGGGACACCTTGCTGGTCCGCGATGGCGACGTACATCGCGTAGATCACCGGCGCGCTGGGGTTGATGGTGAAGGAGGTGGACACCTCGCCGACGTCGATCCCGTCGAAGAGGACCTCCATGTCTCGGAGCGTGTCGACGGCGACGCCCTCCTTGCCGACCTCGCCGAGCGACATCGGGTCGTCGGAGTCGAGCCCCATCAGCGACGGCATGTCGAAGGCGGTCGAGAGCCCGGTCTGGCCCTCGTCGATGAGGTAGCGGAAGCGCTCGTTCGTCTCCTCGGCGGTGCCGAACCCCGCGAACTGCCGCATCGTCCACGTCCGGCCGCGGTGCATCGTCGGGTAGACGCCCCGGGTGTACGGCTCCTCGCCGGGGAAGCCGAGGTCCTCGCCGTAGTCGAGGTCGGCCACGTCCGCGGGGGTGTACAGCCGGTCGACCTCGTGGTTCGACACCGTCGCGAACCGCTCGTTCCGCTCGCCGTGCCGGTCGAGGGTCGGGTCGAGCGTCTCCGCCTCCCACGACTCCTTGGCCTCGCGGATTTCGGAGAGCTCCTCGTCGTCGTACATGCCGCCCGCTACCCGCCGGACTCATATAAATATTCATTACAATTTGCCGCGCGGCCGGCCGGATTCGCCGGCGGTCCGAATCGCCACCGACCGTTATGAGGGCTCGGAGTCAATCCCCACCCATGACCGACCCATCGGAGTCCCCGACGCCGCCCGAAGGATTACCGCCGAAGCTCGTCAAGCAGCTGAAAAACTGCACACCGGAGGAGCTCCGTAAGGCGATCGTCCACGCGCAGGAGCTGCTGCACTACCACGAGGAGACGGAGCTCCCGGTCGACGCGGAGGCCGGCGAGGACATCCTGCGCGTCACCGAACACGAGGGATACACCGAAGTCGTGAAACAGTACTCCTGTCAGGAGGGCTGTGACGACTGTCCGCACGGGCCGTACCTCTACCACGTCACCGAAGAGACCCTTCCGAACGGAACTCACGAGACCCACTGGTCGTTCATCGGTCGCGTGAACGCCGATGGGGAGTGACCCCGACCGCGCTGTGGGTTCGATCGCCGTCCGGCGGTGACCGTCGGCGTCGAGCCGGTCACGGGTTCAGCCCCCAGATACCGGCTCGGAGGAACACGAGCACCGGAATGATCTCCAGGCGGCCGATCCACATGTGGAAGAGGAACATCGCCTCCGCCGCCGGCGACATCGACGGGCCGGTGATCCCGGACGAGAGCCCGACGTTCCCCTGTGCGCTCGCGACCTCGAACAGCGCGTCGGCGTAGCCGAACTCCGAGCCGGCGACGTTGACCAGCACGAGGCTCCCGACGACGAGCGCGACGACCCACAGCAGCGTGACGATGGCGGCCTCGCTGAACTCCCGCTCCATCGTCTCGCGGTCCAGCGTGCGGTCGCCGATGCGCGCGGTGACGACGGCGTTGCCCGGGAGGAACACGCGGGAGAACTGCCAGATGATTCCGCGAGCGGCCGTGTACGCACGAATGATCTTGATCCCGCCGACCGTGGACCCGGCGGCGCCGCCGAGCACCATCGCGACGACGACCAACACCTTCGCGCCCGCGACCCAGCTCCCGATCGGCGCCGACTGGAAGCCGGTGGCGGTCAGCGCGCTGATCCACTGGAACGCCGAGTCCCGGACCGCGTCGAGCCCCGCGCCGTCGAGGAGCGGAACCGGGAACGAGAGGAACGACTCCGTCGCGAACGCGCCGGCGGCGACCGGAACGGACGCGGCGTTCTGTATCGCGAGCACGGCGACGCCGGCCCCGAGCAGCGCGAACAGCCACCTGGTCTGGAGGTCTGCGACCAGTTCGCGTACGCTCCGGTCCCTGAGCACGACGTAGTGGACCGGGAACGCGATCGCGCCGAGGACCATGATCGGCAACAGCACGACCTCGACCAGGGGGGAGCCGTACGTCGCGATCGAGTTGTCGGTGACGGAGAACCCGCCCGTCGTCAGGCCGGTCATGGCGTGGTTGAGCGCCTGCCAGGCGATTTCGCCGAGCGAGAGCGACTCGGCGTAGTCGCTCTCGCTCGCTCGGATCGCGACGAACAGCATCGCGAACGCCAGCAGGGTGTAGCCGACCACGAGCTTCCAGACCGTCCGGACCGTCGAGACGACGCTCGGGTGGATCTTCTGCTCCCGGGCCTCGCTCCTGTAGAGCGCGTAGCTCCCGCTTCCCGGACGCGAGAGGATGGAGACGGTGAGGACGATGACGCCGACGCCGCCGACCCACTGGATGAACGACCGCCACCACTGCACTGCCCGCGGCAATGACGGCTCGTGGACGGCCATCGTCAGCCCGCTCCCGGTCCAGCCGCTCATGCTCTCGAAGAGGGCATGCAGGGGGTCGCGGAAGTAGGCGAGACTGGAGACCGTCGTGGTCCCTCCGACGGCGATCGGCTCCCACGAGGCCGTGTCCGCGGCGGCGGGGACGAACGCGTCCATGACGGCGGACGGCGTCAGCCACGCCGTGAGGAACAGCGGGAGCGCCCCGAAGACGGCGACCATGAGCCACCCGCCGGCGGCGATCACCATGCCGTGTTTCATCTTCGGGTCTGGGGCGTCGGCGAACCGCCGATTCGCGAGCCCGCCGACGAGGGCCGTCGCGCCGCCCGCGACGAGGAAGCCGAGCGCGGCGTGAAACTCCCGGAACGCGAGGGCGACGACAACGGTGACCGTCATCAGCCCGGCCTCCATCAGGAGGAGCGAGCCGACGTCGCGGGCGATGACTCCCAGGTCGGTCGGGAGCCGGCCGCCGTTCCGCTCGGACATCTCAGTCGTGGTCCTCCTGGTGGCCGAACACGTCCGTCACCTCTGGCGTCGCGCCCTCTCCCGAGTACACCGTGAGCAGGTCGCCGGCCTCGATACGCGTGTTGCCCCGGGGGGTTATGGGCGTCCCCTCCCCGTCGCGCTCGACGGCGATGATGAGGGTCTCGCCGCCGATGAGATCCGCCTCGTCGGCCTCGCGCAGCGTCTTCCCGGCGATCGGCGCGTCCGGACCGACGGTGATCTCGAACACCTCCGCCTCCTCGCCGATGTGCATGAAGTCGACGACCGACGGTCGGCTCACCGCTCGGTAGAGGTACTCCGCGATCAGACTCT
Source organism: Halorubrum sp. Eb13 (assembly GCF_002252895.1). Classification (NCBI taxonomy): domain Archaea; kingdom Methanobacteriati; phylum Methanobacteriota; class Halobacteria; order Halobacteriales; family Haloferacaceae; genus Halorubrum; species Halorubrum sp. Eb13. The sequence continues at coordinate 34,262 of NZ_NHPE01000042.1, forward strand.
GCGGGTTCTGCATCGTGTTGATGCCGATCTGTTCGAACACGTTCATGTGCTCGGGGTTGTGGACGACCGAGACGATGTTCGGCACCGACAGCTCTTGCGCCAGCAGACAGACCATGATGTTCGTCGCGTCCTGATCCGTCGTCGAAATGAGCGCGTCCGCGCGATCGGCCCCGGCGTCGAGCAGCGTCTCCTTCGAAGTCGCGTCGTCGTTGATGACGAGGCAGTCGTACCCCCGGGACGCCCGCTCCGCCCGTTCCTCGTCGCGCTCGATCACGACGACCTCGTTGCCGCTCTCGGTCGCGAGCTTGACGAGCGGCGTCCCGATATCGCCCGCGCCCACGACGATCAGATACATGTGTCAGCGGTTCAGGAGCGACCACCGAAAGCCTACCGCAATCCGCCGAGAGGCGCGGGACCCCGCCCTCAGCGCCCGCCGAACAGCCGCTCCCACAGCGACCGCGAGGACGGCCGCTCCGCGAGCAGCACCGGGGTGTCGAGCGTCTCTATCGTCTCGAACGCCAGCGACCCGCGGACGATCCGCGAGAGCAGTCCGCGCTCGGTCGCACCGACGATAACGAGGTCGTACTCCTCGCCGACGCGACCGATCGTCTCCTCGACGCCGCCCGTCTCGACGCGCAGTTCCGCGTCGCCGAGGCCGTGGCCCGCCGCCCAGTCGGTGAGGAATTCCCGGCCGGCCGCCTCGTCTCCCGGGTCGACGACGTACAGCAGCGAGACGTCCACGTCGATCTCGTCTCGGAGCGCCCTCGCGACCTCGGCGGAGAGGTCGGAGGAGGGACCGCCGGCGGTCGGCACGAGCACCCTCGAGAGGTCCAGCCGTTCCCCGTCCAAGACGAGGAAGTCGCACGGGAGGTCGTGGGTGAGTTCTTCCAGCGAGCCCTCGGCGCGCCCACCCGCGAACCGCGTCCCGCCGTAGCCCATCACGACGGTGTCGGCGTCGTTCGTCCGCGCGGCGTCGAACACCTCCTCGATCCCGCGGTGCGAGAGGATCGTCTTCGTCTCGATCGGCACGTCGAACGCCTCGGCGTCGGCGGCCGCGGCGGCCAACAGCTCCTCGGACGAGTCGTCGAGGTCGGTCCGGTTCTCGGCCGCCTTCTCCAGCGACGTCTGGTCCGGAACGGTGACGATGTGCGTCGCGAGCACGCGACCCCCCTCGTGACTCGCGACCGCGCCGGCCAGCGTGACGAGCGCGCTCTCCGTGCGCGGGTTCGACACGGCGACCATCACCGTCGGCCCGTCGGTTCCGACCCCGTTCGCCGCCCCGAACGCGGTCACGACGCCCTCGGTGGCCGCCCGGTCGCTCGTTCGTCCGGTTCGCTCATTTCTCCGTTCGGCTACTCCTCCGTTTGTTCGTCCGCTTCCGCCCGTCCGACCCCGCCGTCGCCTCGCGCCTCGGCGGTCGCGTCGCCCGCCTCAGCGGCGTCGGCCGTGACATCGTCAGGGGCGTTCTCCCGTGCCCCGCTCCCGAACAGCCGAGCCCAGACGCCGCGGTCGTCGCGCTTCTCCGCGAGCAGCACGGAACACTCCACGTCTTCGAGCACCTCCAACACGAGCGAGCCGCTCACCAGCCGCGAGAGCAGCCCCTTCTGAGTCGCGCCGATGATAACCATCGTCGCGTCGCGCGCGGCCCGTTCGATCGACTCCTCGATGTCGCCGCTCTCGACGCGGAGCGTCGCGTCGGCGAGGTCGTGCTCGGCGGCCCACCCCATGAGGAAGCGCCGTCCGGCGCTCTCGTCGTCGGCGACGTGCAGCAGCGTGACCTCGCCGTCGAACTCCGTCTGGAGCATCTTGGCGACCGCGCCGGAGAGGTCCGAGGCCGGTCCGCCGGCGGTCGGCACGAGGATCCGCGAGGGGTCGAACCCGCGGTCGCGGAACACGAGGAAGTCCGACGGGAGCGAGTGCGCGAGCTCGTCGACCGCCGTCTCCGCGCGCCCGGGCGACCCGTGCGAGTCCTCGCCCCAGCCCATCACGGTCATGTCGGCGCCGTAGGTCCGGGCCGCGTCGAACACCTCCTCGAACACGCGGTGCGAGAGGACGACGTGCGTCTCCACGTCGACGCCGAACGTCTCGGCGTCTTCACGGGCCTTATCGAGGAGACTGTGCGCCGCATCGTGGGCGCCGCGGTCGCGGGCGGCCTCCAGCGACGTCTGGTCCGGGACGTTCGCGATGTTGACCGCGACGACCGTCCCGTTTCGCTGCTTGGCGATGGCCGACGCGAGCGTGATCAGGTGCTCCTCGGTCGCGGGGTTCGCGAGCGGCACCATCACGCGGTAGTCGTCGCCGCTCGGCTGGACCGACGTGGCCGCCGACACGGCGGCCTTGGGCAGCTCGTCGGAGCGGTCGAGGATCCACGCCCCCAGCACGCCGCGCGCCTCCACCTTCCGGCGGGCGTACAGCAGGTACCAGAGCAGGGCGAAGGCGACGAGGCCGAACGAGATCAGGATGATCGTCGGGTCAATGTAGATGATCAGCGCGAACGACGACAGCGTCCCGATGATCGGAACGGCCGGGTAAAACGGGACCTCGAAGTCGGGGTCGTACCCCTCGACCCCCGACTCGCGCATCACGATGAGCGCGATGTTGAGCAGGCCGTAGACGATGAGGTGGAGCACGGATCCCATCGTCGACAGCGACTCGACGCCGCCGGCGACGAGGAACACGAGGATGAGCGCGCCTGTGAGCGCGATCGACTTGTACGGGGTGCCGAAGCGGTCGTGGATCTCGTTGAGCTTCGGGGTGACGATCTTCTCGCGGCCCATCGCGAAGTTGATCCGCGACGACGAGAGGATCGAGGCGTTCGCCGAGGAGGCGGTCGCGAGCAGGCCGCCGATCAGGAGCATCCCGGCGCCGACGGCGCCCAGCGAGAAGCCGAACACCTGGTAGTTGCCGAAGAGGAGGCGGGCGGCGTCGACCACCGCGGTCTCGTTGTTCGCGACGAGCTCGTTCGGGACCGCCGCGAGCAGCACGACGAGGAACAGCGCGTACACGACCGTGACGATCACGACCGAGCCGAGGACCGCGAGCGGGAGGTTCCGCCCGGGGTTCTTGATCTCCTCGGCGACCGAGGTGATCTGGACGAAGCCGAGGTACGAGACGAAGATGATCCCCGTCACCGGGAGCACCTGGCTCGTCGTCCCCGGCGGCGCGATCGGCCGCAGCGACTCCATGTCGGCGTTCAGCAGCCCGACGACGGTGAAGACGGCGAGGATGCCCAAAAGCGACATGACGATGACGATCTGGAGCCCGCCCGTCTCCTTCGCGCCGAAGTAGTTGACGGCGATGAACAGCAGCGCGCCGGCGAGCCCGATCACTTGGGCGGCCTCCAGCGTCACCGGGCCGAGCCCGACCGGCCCGAGCCCGAGGAGCGCGTTGACGTACTCGCCGAAGCCGTACATGTAGAACGCGGAGGCGAACGCGAGCCCGAGCCAGTTCGCCCACCCGGCGACGGAGCCGAACATGGGCCCGAGCGCCCGGTTGACGTAGAAGTACGCGCCGCCGGACTTCGGCATCGCCGTCCCGAGCTCGGAGGCTGAAAGCGCCGTGAACAGGGCGATGACGCCACCGAGGACGAACGTGGCCGCCGCGAGGGGACCGGCCCGCGCGACCGCGGTCCCGGGGAGCACGAAGATGCCGGCCCCGATCATCGTCCCGATCCCGATCGTGAGCGCGGCGAGGGGACCGAGGTCCTTGGCCAGCTCCTCGTCGCTCATTCGGTGGATCCCTCGCGCGGGAGCGCGACCACGGGCACGTGCGACTCCGTCACGAGCCTCGTAGAGCGGTCGCCCGAGAGGAACTGCATCAGGCGGTTCCCGCCCCGAGACCGGTAGGCGATGGCGCTCGCGCCGACCTCGTCGACGGCGTCGAAGATCGCGCCGACGACGTCCCGTGAGTAGGCGGTGTGTTCCTCGGCGTCCGGGAATACGGTTCGAACTGCGGCGTAGGACTCGTCGGCCAGCTCTTCCGACTGTTCGACCGGCGTCTTGTCGGGGACGCCGCCGCCCTTCTCGACGACGTGTAGCGCCGTCACCTCGGTCGGTCGATACGGCTCGAGCGCAATCGCCGTCGCCAGCGCGTCCTCCTCGTTGGCGACTGGCAGGAGGACGTGGCCGAGCAGATCCCGCTCCTGCGGTTGGTCGGTGCTCGTCATACGAACACTCATATCCTCGTCAGTTAAGAAGATACGCTCTCCGAGGTCACGGCGTTAGATCGGCGTAAGTACTGTCTCCGTCGGTCTGAATGCGCTCTTCGTGCTCCCGACACGGATCGTCACCGATCATCGACGCCGGCGACGAACAGCGCGAGCACGGGGACGATCTCCAGCCGACCGATCCACATCAGCCCGATCATCAGCAGCTTCGTCGTGTTCGGCAGGAACTCGTAGCTCCCGAAGGGGCCGAGCGGCCCGAGCCCCGGTCCGATGTTCCCGATCGTCGCCAGCGAGGCCGCGAACGCCTCCGTACCGGTGAGCGCCTCTCCGACTCGCGCCGTGTCGATTTCGATGAACACGGCCGCGAGCGCGAACAGCAGGAAGTACAGCATCGTGAACACCAGAATCCCGCGGATCACGTCCTCGTCGACCACCTCGCCGCCGAGTCGTACCGGTCGGACGACGTCGGGATTCGCCGTCGTGTACAGCTCCCGGCGGAGCGTCTTCAACAGGATGAGCCACCGGATGATCTTGATCCCGCCGCCGGTCGAACCCGCCGAGCCGCCGAGGAACATCGCGAACAGCAGAACGAACTGCGTCTGGGTGTCCCACTGCGCGAAGTCCGCGGTGGCGAACCCGGTCGAATTCAACAGCGAGGCGATCTGAAAGGCGCCCTGTCTGAGCGCGTTCTCCGTGACGCCTTCGGTGATCCCGCCGATTTCGGTCGCGGGTGCTCCGCCGTAGAACAGGCCGATCGCGAGCACCGCCGCGAACCCGGTCACCAGCCCGAGGTACATCCGGAACTCGGAGTTCTCGAACATCCGCGTGGGATCGTCGCGGAGCACGAACCAGAACAGCGCGAAGTTCACGCCGGCGATCACCATGAACGGGACGAACACCCACTGGACGACGGGCGAGAACGCCGCGATGCTCTCCGCCTGCGGCGAGAACCCGCCCGTCGGAAGCGTCGAGAAGCCGTGGGCGATCGCGTTGTACAGGTCCATGTTCGGCGCGAGCGGCGTGAGGCCGAGTCCGAACAGGATCGCGATCAACGCGGCCGTGAAGCCGGCGTAGATCAGCCAGAGCGCCCGCGCCGTCTCGGCGATCCGCGGCGTGAGCTTCTGGAGTCCCGGCCCCGGCGCCTCGGACTTCATCAGCTCCGCGCCGTTGACCGCCAGCTGCGGGAGGATCGCGACCATCAGCACGATGATCCCCATCCCGCCGAGCCACTGCGTGAGCTGCCGCCACATCAACACGGCGTGCGAGTGCCGCTCGAAGCTGATCTCCGCGGTCGCCGTCGCGCCGGTCGTGGTGAAGCCGCTCATCGACTCGAACAGCGCGTTCACGGGGTGCCCGAGCGCCGAGGCGGTCCCGTACCCGGCGATGACGTACGGGATCGCGCCGACGATCGCGGCCATCAGCCACGCGAGCGAGACGACCGCCAGCGCGTCCCGCGGTCCGAGATCCGGCTCGTCGTCGAGCCGCTCCATTCCCGCGCCGATCGCGACGCCGAGGGCCAGCGAGACCGCGAACGCGATCGCGTCCTCCCCGTAGATCAGCGCCACGACGAGCGGGACGCTCATCGAGGCCGAGAGGTATTTGACGACGCTCCCGGTGTAGCTCAGCGTCGCCCGCGTGTCGACCGTGGTTCGCGTCATGAATGCCCCGTAGGGATACCGATATCAGTCGTAGCCTTCCCACGCGCAAAGAAGTCGTCGATGGCCGGGCCGGCCGGCGGCGAGCGGTTATTCACGCCCGAATGCGTGCCCGTCATGACGTCCAGAACGCCTTCGTGAACAGCACGAGCACGGGGATGATCTCGATCCGGCCGATCCACATCAGGACGATCATCACGGCGCGGGTGCTTATCGGGAAGGAGGCAAACGTCCCGTACGGGCCCGCGTCGCCGAACGCCGGGCCGATGTTGAGGAACGTCGTCGCCGCGGCGCCGAGCGCCTCGAACTCGTCGATCCTGAGGTTCGCCCGCTCCGCGTCGACGACGATGACGATCGCGAGCAGGAAGAAGATCACGATGCTCAACAGGAGGTACGCGTAGATGTCGCGGATCGCGCCCTCGTCGATCGACTTCCCGGAGATCCGGACCGGTCGCACCGCCTCCGGGTGGACGGCGGTGAAGAGATTTCGTTTGAACGTCTTCAGCGCGACCAGCCACCGCAGAGACTTGATCGAGCAGGTGGTCGACCCGACCATCCCGCCGATGAACATCCCCATGAACAGCATGTGCTTCGCCGCGGGCGCCCACAGCACGTAGTCGGTGCTCGCGTACCCCGTCGTCGTCACGATGGACGCGACGTTGAAGACGGCGTGGCGGATCGTCGCCTCGGCGCCGAAGGCGGTTCCCGGATCGAGGAACAGGCTGAAGGCGACGATCGACGCCAGCGTCCCCATCGCGCCGAGGTAGAAGTGAAATTCCTCGTTCTTTAAAAGGCGCATCGGCTCGCCGTTGATGGCGAAGTAGATGAGGACGAAGCTGGTCGACCCGATCACCATGAACGGGACGACCGCCCACTGGATGAGCGGGTGGAACGCCCCGACGCTCAGCGGCTCCGGCGAGAACCCGGCGGTCGCGACCGACGTGAACGCGTGTGCGACCGCGTTGTACAGGTCCATCCGGGGGTCGACGGCGAGACCGAGCGAGTAGTAGACGGCGACCGCGAGCCCCGTGAGCCCGAAGTAGATCCCCCAGATGAGCTGTGCAGTCTGCGAGATCTTCGGCGTGAGCTTGTTGACGTCTTGGGTCTGTGACTCCGTCTCCATGAGCTGTGCCCCGCCGACGCCGAGCTCGGAGAGCACCGCGGTCGCCAGGATGAGGATGCCGAGCCCGCCGAGCCACTGGATCACCTGCCGCCACATCATGACGGACCGGGAGTGGATCGAGAAGTCGCGGAGGACCGTCGCCCCCGTCGTCGTCAGCCCGCTCATCGACTCGAACATGGCGTTTACGGGATGCGCGACGGTCCCGACGCCCGCGACCACGAAGGGGATCGCGCCGACCGCGGCGACGAGGAACCAGATCATCGCCACCGCGAGGAACGCCTCGCGCGGCCCGAGGTTCTCCTCCGGGTCTTGCACCGACCGGAACGCCGCGCCGAGCGCGAGCGAGACGGCGATCGCCGCGAGGAACGGCAGCGGCGACTCGCCGTAGTAGAGTCCGATCAAAAGCGGGAACGCCAGCGGGACCGGAAGGGCGGCGAGGACGTCGCCCGTGAGTCCGACGCTCGCTCGCCAACCGACTCGGATTGCGGCGCTCACGGCGAGCTCACGCCATCGAGGTGATCGCGCTCACCGAGTCGGACTCCACGAACAGGATGACGTGGTCGCCCGCCCGAAGCACTGTGTCGCCCCGCGGCGTGACGAGCTCGCGTCCCCGGGTGATCGCGCCGATGACGAACCGGGCGTCCGTGTCGGCGACGATCTCCGAGATCGGCCGTCCGACGAGTCCGCACCCCTCGGTGAGCTCGAGCTCGAGGACCTCCGCCTGGTCGTTCTCCAGCACGGCGATGTTCTCCGCGACGCTCTCGTAGGTGAACCGCGTGATCTCCTCGGCGGTCACGGTCCGCGGGTTGATCGCGATGTCGATTCCGATCTCCTCGAAGACGGTGACGTAGTCCGGGCTGTCGACGACGGCGATCACGCGGTCGACGCCGAGTCGCTTGGCGAGCACGGAGATGAGGAGGTTCTTCTCGTCGGAGCGGAGGGCGGTGACGACGATGTCGGCCTCGTCGACGTGCTCGCGCGCGAGGAACTCCGTGTCGGTCGCGTCGTGTTCCATGACGACCGTGTTCGGGAGGTTCTCGGCGAGCCAGCGCGCGCGGTCGGGGTCCTGTTCTATCAGCCGCGGCCTGAAGTCGCGCTTCTCGAGGAGCCTGGCCGTCTGATACCCGATCTCGCTCCCGCCGACGACGACGATCTCGTCGGCGCGGCCGGGCGTCGTCTCCGGGGCGACGTCGGTCGCGAACGCCTGGACGCTCTCGGGGCTTCCGATCACCACCGCGCGGTCACCGACTCCGATGTCGGTGTCGCCGCGCGGCATGATCATCTCGCCGTCGCGGAACAGCCCCACGAACGTGAGCGACTCGAAGCGGTCCGCCTCCGAGACCGTCTGTCCCGCCACGGGGCTCCCCTCGGCGATCTCGAACTCGGCCATCTGGACCAGCCCGCTCGCGAACGGATCCACGTCGATCGCCGCCGGGAGGCCGATGACGCGGACGATGTTCTCCGCGGTCAGCAGGTCCGTACACACCATGAAGTCGACGCCGAACGCACCGTCGCTGCGCTCCCACGTCCGGAGGAACTCGGTGCTCTTCACGCGGGCGATCGTGAACGGCTCCCCGAACGTCTTCGCGGCCCCGCAGGCGACGAGGTTCGTCTGGTCGTTGTCAGTGCAGGCGATGACCATGTCCGCGCGGCCGACCTCCGCCGCCGTCTGGATCTCGGAGGTCGTCCCGTCGCCGGCGATGGTGAGGACGTCGAGCTCGTACTTCAGCTGTTCCGCGCGCTCGGGGTCGACGTCCACGACCACGACCTCGTGGTCCGACGCGAGGCTCGCAGCGATGCTGGTGCCGACCTCGCCGGCCCCGATGACGACCACGTGCATGGACACAACCAGTTACCGGACCCTGAAGTTCGTTACTATCGGTGTCGCCGCGGTCGCCGGGAGGAGCGGGCTACGAGTCCCCGCCGATCCCGGCCTCCGCCGCCCCGCCGAACGACGAGGGGTCCGTCCACTCGTTCCGCCCGGAGACGGTGCGCTGCGGGAACGGGATCGAGATGTCCTCCTCGTCGAACCGCTTTTTCACCGCCTTCACGTAGTCGGCCCGCGCCTTCACGAAGTCCGCCCGCGACGGGTCGTCGATCCAGATCCGCGACTGCAGGCCGACGTACGAGTCGGCGAGTTCCGTCAGTCGGACCGACGGGGCGGGGTCGTCGAGAATGGCGTCGCTCCGCTCCGCCTCCTCGACGATGATGTCGGTCGCCTTCTCGACGTCGTCCTCGTAGTCGATCCCGAAGACGAACTTCAGCCGGAGCGTCTTCTTCGCGACCGGGTTCTTCACCACGTCGCCGGTGAGCACGGCGTTCGGCACCGTGAGAAGTTCGTTGTCGAACGTGCGGACGCGGGTGACTCGAAAGGAGATGTCCTCTACGACCCCCGAGTTCCCCTGCCACTCGATCCAGTCGCCGATGCGGAACGGCTTGTCGGTGTAGATGAACACGCCCGCGACGAAGTTCTTGATCACGTCCTGAAGCGCGAAGCCGATGGCGAGCGTCGCCGCCGCGGCGATCGTCGCCAGCGACCGGAGGAATCCCTGATATCCCGCCGCCCCGAACGCGACCGTGACGCCCGCGAACAGCACGAGGAACGCGACGATCTTCTGGAGCGGTCGCCGCGCGTGCTCGTCGAGGCCCTGCCTGTCGAAGAGCCGCAGCACGAGCGGCGCGATGACCGCCTTATACAGCAGGTACGTCGCGAAAACGACGGCGAGGAAGATCGCGGCGTCGATGACGATCCCGGTCAGCGGCCGCAAAAACGGCTCCAGCGTCCCCGCGACGGCGACGATGTCGCTCGTACCGCCCGCGGCGCTCATCAGTGGAGTACCGCCGTGTTCCCTCGCGTCTCTACGAGTTCGGCGTCGACGGCGTCGGCCAGCTCCGCGGCGAGCTCGTCGGTCGTGGTCCCGCCTCGGGCCGCCCGGAGGAACTTCACCTTCACGAGCTTGGCGTCGTCGAGCTGGTCGGCCGTCTCGTCGACGACGGCGTCGACGCCCTTCTTCCCGACCCAGACGGTGACGTCGAGGTCGTGCGCTTCCTTGCGGAGCTGTTGATCGCTCATACGTCGTTCACTCGGTCGCGGCAGTTGAACCTTGAGGTTCGCGGACGAGGGGGCCGTTCGGGGCCTGCGGGCGACGCTCGCGTCCGGATCGGCCGCGGTCCCCCTACTCGCGTTCGACCTCGCGCGCCGGTTCCCGGGAGCGCTCTCGACGCACGTACTCGGCGGCGTCTTCCGGCGTCTCCGTCTCGAGGAGCCGGTCGAGCTTCCGCTCGAACTGCTCGTCGGTGAGGTCGCCCTCGGCGTACCGGCTCCGGAGCCGGTCGAGCGCGTCTCGCGTGCCCGCCGGCTCCTCGTCGACCGCGTCGCTCTCCGTGGTCCGGTCGACCGCGGGTCCCTCGGCCCGCTCCGCCTCCTCGTCCCCGTCGAACAGCATCCCGACCACCGGCACGACGACGACGTAGCCGAACAGCATGAGCGGGAGCCACCACTCAAAGCCGAGGAACAGCGCCGCCAGCCACGCGCCCGTCACGACCGTGCCCGCGATCTCGCTCGCGTTTCGCTCGAACCGCTCGCGCAGGGAGGACTCCGCCATCGTGGGGGTCCTCTCGGTGTGGCGACTAAATCGTATCGGCGGCGTCGGGACGCTCCGTCGGCGCTTCTCCCGTCCGCGGCTAGAGTTAGACTTGTCTAATCTTTTTCTTAGACCCAAAGCGTATTACGTTCCCACCGACAAACGGCTGGTAATGCGCACCGACACGAACGAGGCCGCGGGCCTCTCTCGACGGCGGTTCGCCGGCATCGGCGCCGGCGTCCTCGCGGGGGGTCTCGCCGGCTGCACGGGAAACGCCGCCGATCCGGGAGACGGCGGCGGCGGAAGCGACGGTGAGGGCGCCGACGCCGGAGAGTACACGGTCGTGGCCTCTTTCTTCACGTTCTACGACTTCGCCGACACGCTCGCCGAGGGGACGGTCCTGAACGTCGAGAACCTCGTGCCGACGGGCCTCCACGGTCACGGCTGGGAGCCGGACCCGTCGATCCAGCGGCGGATCACCGACGCCGACGCCCTGGTCCACGTCGGGCCCGACTTCCAGCCGTGGGTCGACCGCGCGATCGACACGCTGGAAGCGGAGACGACGGAGACGGCCCTTATCAACGCCCGCGCCGGGGTCGAGCTGCTCGACCTCGCCGACTCGCTCACCGAGGACGAGGCGGTCGAGGACGCGAAGGACCCGCACTTCTGGCTCGACCCCCAGCGCGCGAAGGTCGCGGTCGAGAACATCGCGGACGGGCTCGCGGCGCTCGCTCCCGACGACGAGGCGACGATCCGCGAGAACGCCGACGCGATCGACGCGGAGCTCGACGCGCTCGACGATGAGTGGACGGCCGTCTTCGACGCCGCCGAGCGCGACGTGGCGTTCCTCGCCGCACACAACGCCTTCGCCTACGTCTCGGAGCGCTACGGCGCGACGATCGAGCCGCTGGTGGTGAACCTCGCGGCCAGCAACGACATCCGGCCGGCCGACATGCAGCGGGCGCAGGACACGATCGCCGCCAACGACATCCGACACATCGGCGCGGCCGTGTTCGAGCCGATCCGGCCGGCGAGACAGCTCTTGGAGCAGACCGACGTCGAGGCGTACTTCCCGGTGACGCCGTACGCCGGCACCGCCGAGTCCTGGGTCGAGCGGGGGTGGGGGTACTTCGAGATCGCCCGTCAGGTGAACCTGCCCACCTTCCGGATCCTCCTCGGTCTCGACGACCCCGAGGACGTGACGTTCGCCGACTACGGCCGGAACTTCGAGCCATGAGCGGTGACACCCCCCTCGTCGACGTCCGCGGGCTGACGTTCGGCTACGCCGCGACGCCGGTCGTCGAGGACGTGGACCTGCGGGTCGACCGCGGCGAGTACGTCGGGATCGTCGGGCCGAACGGCTCCGGGAAGAGCACCCTGCTCCGCCTCCTTCTAGGCCTCCACGAGCCCGACGCGGGGTCGGCCGAGCTGCTCGGTCACCCCGCCCGGGCGTTCGCGGAGCGCGAGCGCGTCGGCTACGTCGCGCAGGACGTGACCGAAGACGAGAAGCGCATGCCGATCACCGTGAGCGAAGTCGTCCTCATGGGGCGGTTCCCGCACGCCGGCTTCGGCCGGGTGACCGCCGCCGACCGCGACCGCGTCCGCGACGCCCTGGCGACGGTCGGCATCGAACACCTCGCCGACCGGAAGATCACCGCGCTCTCGGGCGGGCAGCGCCAGCGGACGTACATCGCGCGGGCGCTCGCCGGCGAGGCCGAACTGCTCGTCCTGGACGAGCCCACCGTCGGCGTCGACGCCGAGTCGGTCGACGCCTTCTTCGACCTGCTCGACGAGCTCGTCGACGACGGGATCACCGTCCTCCTCGTCGAACACGACATCGGCGCCGTCATCGAGCACGCCTCGCGGGTCGTCTGTCTCAACCGCGAGGTGTACTTCGACGGCGAGCCGGCCGCGTTCGCCGAGAGCGACGCGCTCGACCGCGCGTACGGGACGAACGTCCGCCGCGAGGAAGGGGGGATCGTCACGTGACCCCCGCCGGTTCCGCGTCCGTCGCGTCGGCGGCGTCGCCCGACGCCGTCGTCCCGCTCCTCTCCGCGCCGTACGACCTCCTCTCGCGGCTCGTCGGCCTGTGGAGCGACGGGCTCGGCTGGGTCGGCGACCGGCTCGGGATCGCGATGCTGGAGTACGTCTTCATGCACCACGCGTTCCTCGTCGGCGCGCTCATCGCCGTGATGGCGCCGCTGATCGGCACCTTCCTCGTCCACCGGCAGCTCGCGCTCATCGGCGACGCGCTCGCCCACACCGCGTTCGCGGGCGTCGCCGTCGGGCTGTTCGTCAACTCGCTGCTCGGGACCGGGATCTCGCCGTACGTCACCGCGATCGTCGTCGCCGTGATCGCCGCCCTGGCGATCGAGCTGATCGCCGAGACCACCGACGCGTACAACGACGTGTCGATGGCGATCGTGCTCTCGACCGGGTTCGCGCTCGGCGCGGTCCTCATCAGCCTGAACACCGGCGGGCTCGCGGTCGGGATCAACCAGTACCTGTTCGGGAACCTCTCGACGGTCTCGCGGGAGAACGCGGTCCTGCTGGTCGTGCTCTTCGCGATCGTCTCGCTGGTCGTCACGGTCACGTACAAGCAGCTGCTGTACGTCACGTTCGACGAGACGGCCGCCCGCGTCGCCGGGATAAACGTCCCCTGGTACAACCGCCTGATGACGACCCTGACCGCCCTCGTCGTCGTCGGCGCGATGCAGATCATGGGCGTCATCCTCGTCGCGGCGATGCTCGTCGTCCCCGTCGCGGCCGCCGCCCAGCTCGCCCGCGGCTTCCGCGAGGCGCTGCTCGCGTCGGTCGTACTGGCGCAGATCGCCGTGGTCGCCGGGATCACGCTGTCGTTCAACTACAACACCACCGCCGGTGGCACGATCGTCCTCGTCGCCGTCGGCGTGTACATCGTCGCGGTGCTCGCCGGGAAGGTCCAGTCGCGGCGGGCGGGCGGCGAGGCCCCCGAGCGCGTCGACGGCGCCGAGCGGGCGACGGGCGAGGCCACCGACGTCGGCGGCGACGACGTCGCCGGAGCAGAGTCGACCGACTAGTCGGCCCGCTCCGTCGGCTCGTCGCGGAGGGTCCCGTCGAGCCCGAGACCGACGCGGTCGCCGTACCGGCTCCAGACGACCACCAGCGACGGGACGAGCAGGATCGAACAGAGGTACGCGTACAGCACGCCGAGCGCGAGCAGCACGCCGAAGTCCCGCAGGAGCGGGATCACGGCGAGCCACAGGACGCCGAGCCCGCAGACGGTCGTGAGCATGCTCCCGGTGAGCGCGCCGCCCGTGCCCGCGATTGTGATGTCGAGCGCGTCCTCGACCGCGTTTCCGGCCTTGAACTCGTCGACGAACCGGTGAACGAAGTGGACGGTGTAGTCCACGCCGAGTCCGATCGAGACCGAGAGGATCGGCGCGTTGATCGGCGTCAAGGGGATGTCGAACAGCCGCATCGAACCCACGAGCAGGCCGACCGTGACGAGGACGGGCACGAGGTTGAGCAGGCCGTACACGGCCTTCCCCTCCAAGTAGGCGTAAGAGAGCGCGAGGAACACGGCCGTGAGCACGAACGCGGCGATCAGGCTCCGGATCGCGGACTCGGTCAGCCGGTCGATCACGGCCTCGTTGACGACGAGGTCGCCCGTCGGAACCGCCTGCAAGGGAGTGCGCTCCGCGAGCGCCCGGACGCCGGCCACCGCTTCCGAGTCGTCGGCGCCGGGGCGGATCGTGTAATCTATCCGCGCGCTCCCGCGGTCGGCGGCGAGGTACCCGCGCGCCCGGTCCCGGTCGGGCGAGTCGAGCAGCGCGTCGTACACCTCGTCGACGTTGCGGTCGGGGACGCCCGTCCCGAGCCGGTCGTTGCGGTCCACGAGCGCGCCGAACTCTGGATCGCGCGCCGCCCGGTCCTCGATGACGGTCACGACGCTCGTGGAGGCGGCCCGGCGCTCGTCGGTCGTCTCGAAGGCGTCCGGCGGATCGCGCGTTGTCCGGTCGATCAGCTCCAGGGCGTCGTCGTCGCGCACGGACTGGTCGACGTACAGGGTCACGCTCCCGACGAAGCTCTGCTCGAACTCCTCCTCGAACAGCGTGAGCACCCGGAGGAAGGTGTAGTCGGTCGGCGCGAGCGGCTCCGGCAGGTTCGAGTACGTCTCCAGCCGGTCCTCGTCTGGGAAGAACGCCTCCTCCGAGAACTCGGTGTTCACGCCGGTCCCGTACGCGCCCCCGACCGCGCCGCCGACGAGCAGGACGGCGACGACCGCCACGGGCGCGACCTTCGAGAGGTCGACCCCGACGCGGAGCACGCGCCCGAGCCGCGAGCCGCCCGACCCGAGCGGCGTCGTGCCGAACGCCGGGATCGGCAGCCGCTCGCGCCAGCGGTCGACCACCACCTTCGTCGCCGGGAGAAAGACGCCGAACACCGTGAGCGTGAACGTGATCCCCGCCGCGGCGACGAGCCCGAAGTCCCGGTTAGGCTCGAAGGGACTCACGAGGTTCGAGGCGAGCCCGAACACCGTGGTGATCGTGACCAGCAGGAAGGCGATCAACAGCTGATCGGTCGTGGTCCGCATCGCCGCCGCGATCGAGAGCCCCTCGCCGCGCTCCTCCCGGTAGCGGTTGACGATGTGGATCCCGAAATCGATCCCGACCGCGAGCAGCAGCGGGAAGACGGTAATAAGGGAGTCGGAGAAGGGGATCCCCGCGTATCCCATGAACCCGAAGGTCCACAGGAGCGACATGAGCAGGGCGGCGAGGCCGATCCCCATGTCGATCGGGTCGCGGTAGGCGAACACGAGGAAGCCCAATATCAGGAGCAGCGCCGCGGGGAACACGATGACCGCGGTGTCGGTCAGCAGCGCCGTGACCTCCGACTGGAGGATCCCGTCGCCGAAGAGGACCGCGTTCTCGCCGGCCTCGTTGCCCGGCACCGAGTCGACCACGTCGACGCTCCGCGTCTGTAGCTCTGTCACTCGGGCCGTCGTGGCCGCCTCGGGCAGGTCGTAGGTGACACCGACGATGGCGGCCCCGGCTCGCTGGGCTGTCGGGTTGTAGTCGACAGACACCTGCGCCGCGACGGCGCCGGACGCGTCGGCGTCGGCGATGGCCGTCCGCAGCTCGCTCGGCGTCGCCTCCGCGACCGCGTCGCGGCGCTCGCCCGGCGTCTCCGCGGTCGGGTCCAACCGTCGGGCGACCGCGTCGGCGTGGCTCGTCGTCGAGCTCACTCTCAGGGTCGACCGCGACTCCAGCCGCTCCTGAGTCTCTAGGACCCGTATCAGCGCCGATCGCGAGAGCACGTTGTCGCCGGTGACGATCACCTGCGCCGACGTCGCCGACCCGCCGATCGACGTCTCGAACTCCTCGTCGATGTCGTCGAGCGCGCGCTGGGCGGGGATGTCCTGCGTGAACTGGTCGGCGCCGGCCGAGGTGGTGATCCCCCCCACCCCGCCGACGGCGACGACGCTGATCAGGAGGAAGACGGCGATCACCGCCACCGGTCGCTCCGTGACGAGCTCGTCGACCCGCTCGACGAGCCGGTCGGCCGCGGTCACCGTCGCCTCCGTCGACTCAGGGCCCCCCGGTCGCTCGGAGACGCGCGGGCATTGGTGTCGCCCATCCGGTCACCGCCGCCGGTACCGGACGAGCGCTCCCGCGCCGGCGACCACGACGAGGAGGCCGACGGCGAGCGGTAGGAGTGGGAGCCCGCCGTCGTCGGTCGGTTCGGTCACCTCGACGGGGTACTGGGTGACGTCCGATATCCGGTCGTTACCGCGCTCGTCGTCGTAGCGGAAGTCCAGCTCGATCGGGTGGGTCTCGACGGTCGCCCCAGGCGCGGCCGCCACGTCGAAGGCAATCTCGGTCGACTCGCCGGGCGCCAGCTCGTCGACGAACGCCTCGTCGTCGGGGGCCGACAGCGGGCTGTCGGCGTACAGCCCGGCGTTGATCGACGAGAGCGTCTCCGGGCGCTGATTCGTGATCTCGAAGGTGATCCGCCGGGTTTCGCCCGCCGGGACGGTCGCGTTGTCGGCGGCGAGCTCGAACTCGGGCTGCCGCGGCGCGACCTCGATCCGCCGGGTCTCCTCGACCGCGATGGCCGAGTCGCCGTTCGTGTACTCGGTGGTGAACCGGAACTGCCGGGGGCCGGGGTCGGCGCTCCCGCTCACCTGGGCGTCGAACGAGAAGTCGACGGACTCGCCCGCCGGGATCTCCGGGAGGGCGTACCGCCGCTCGCCGACCGTCACCCGGTCGCTCTGCGGGTCGGCGACGAGCACCGCGTCGTCGACGTCGAGCGGCCCCTCGTTGGTGAGCGTCCCGCTGACGCTCCCGGAGTAGCCGACCTCCAGGCTCCCCTCCACGCCGTCGATCGAGAACGACTGCTCGGAGATCGGCACCACGCCGGCCCGGGACGCGGGAGAGGTCTCGTCGATCCCGTCCGCGTCGCGGTAGTCGACGGTGGAGACGAGCGCGTACGCCCCGCCGCCGAAGTCGGGCGAGACCGTCGACTCGAACGTCACCGTTCGGTTCTCGCCGGGCGCCCAGTCGCCGACGAACGACTCGGCGCTCCCGTCGCTTCCGATGACGGCCTCGCTCCCGGTCGTCGTTCCGGTGACGACCGCGTCGCGAGCGACCTCGTCGCCGACGTTCCGCATGGTTGCGGTGACCTCGCCGCCCCCGCCGACCTGCGCCTCGGTGCCGGTCTCGACGATCGCGAAGCGCGCGCCGTCGTCGACGACGATCGTGACGTCGAACCGGTCGGTACCGCGCCGGTCCTTGTGGTCGTTGAACTCGGGGATGATCTCGAAGGTGTACCGGTAGCGGGCCGTCACCTCGACCTCGTAGGAGCCGTCCGGCACGTCGTCGGGGACCGTCACCTCGAGCGGGACCTGCACGGGGCTCGCGTCGGTCCGCACGTCGCCGACGACCGTCCGGCCGTCGCCGACCTCGATCGGCACGTCGCCGTCGTCGACCGAGAGCGTGAGTCCGCGCGCCGTCGTCACCCGCGGGTCGAGCTGGTTGCCGAACTCCATCTCGCCGGTGTTGAGGACGTCCAGCGTCACCGTCGATTCCGCGCCGCTCGGCACCGTCCGCTGGGAGGCGAACAGATCGAGGGCGGGCGAGCCGCGGATCTGGCGCTCCGTCGTCTGCGCGGCGATACCGCCGTCCGCCGTCGGACCGACCGCGGCGGTCCGCGCGCCGTCGACGTCCTGCCCGGCCGTGGAAGCCTGTCCGACCGGCGCCGCGGCCCCGGCGAACGCGGCGGCGCCGACGAGGGCCGTGACGGCGACGACTGCGAGAGCGAGCGCGCCCGCCCGCGCTGGCCGGCTCATCTCTCGCCTCCGCCGTTTCTCCCATCGACCGCGTGGGGGCGCCGAATCGGGGACCGACCGCCGGACGCGTCGCGTCGAGTCATACGGTCGTGTGGGTCGCTTCCGTGTTAAGCGTGTTGAATGAACGTTCAATCAGGAGCGTTTTGTGCGTGGCCGCGGTGGACTCACCATGCACGACCCGTTCGCGGAGCCCGCCGACACTCGCCAGGCTATCTTGGGGGCGGCGTTCCGCGCGCTCTGCGAGCACGGGTACGCCGACCTCACGATCAGCCGGATCGGCGAGGAGTTCGACAAGAGCCCGTCGCTCGTCTATCACCACTACGACGGGAAAGACGAGCTGCTCGTCGATCTCCTCGGGTTCCTGCTCGACGGGTTCGAGGCGTCGGTGTCGGCGGGCGAGTTCGACTTGACGCCCCACGAACGGCTCGACATCTACCTCTCGGCGACGACCGACCCCGGCTCCGTCGACGACGAGCACGCGCCGGACGCGCAGTTCCTGACCGTCATCGTCGAGCTCCGAGCGCAGGCCGCCAGCGACGGCGCCTACCGCGACCACTTCGACCGCAGCGACCGCGTGTTCGAGGCGTTCCTCGAACGGACCGTCCGCGAGGCGGCGGCGGAGATCGACGGCGGCACCGACGTCGACGCCGACCGCGACGGGGACGATTCGACCGATCCGCGCGGCGACGCGTCCGCGATACCCCCCATCGAGGTGGCCTCGACGCTCCAGACGCTCGCGACCGGAGGGATGCTCCGCTGGGCGACGACCGCCGACCGGGACTGGACCGACGACACCCGTCGCGGCGCCCGTCGATATCTGGAGGCGATGCTCCCGCGGGTCGACGTCGAGGGGTGAGCCTGGAGCGAAGCCGGGGCTGACCGGGAACGACCTCTCGGGGGATAGGTGGCCCGCGAACGAGGAGTCCGGCGGTCAGCGTTCGGTGACGCCTTCGACGTCCATCCGCGTGACCTCCTCTTCGAGCCACTCTTTCAGCCACTTCACGCGCTTGATGCGCTGGTGGGCGATGCTCTCGGCGCTGTCGGAGACGACGCGCTCGGTGTGGTCGTGGGCGCGCTGGAGGACCCGGTCGACCATCTTCGCGGCGTCCATGTGCGTGCGGGACTCGTACCCCATCCGCAGCAGCATCAGCACGGCGCCGTTGGCGCCGACCTTGTCCAGCACGTCGGCCTCGATCAGACACCGACTCTCCAGCGGCACGTCCGCCAGATCGCCCGTGTACGAGTGGTCGACGACCGCTCCGCACACCTCCTCGATGAACGACTCGGGGTAGTTGCCGCGGCTCTGGAGATACTCTCGAGCGACCCGCGCGCCGGCCTCGGCGTGCACGTCCTGTTCCGCCTCAAGCTTCGCGACGTCGTGGAACACCGCGGCCACGCGGACCACGTCGACGTCGGCTCCCTCCGCCTCGGCTATCTCGGTCGCGAGGTCGACGACGTTGACGATGTGGTTGAACCGGTACTCCGCGGAGTGCCAGGGGTACCAGCGCATCCGCCCGCCGTCCTCCTCGCTCTCGACGCTGGCCGCGAGGTAATCCCTCACAAACCCCATCATCTCCTCGAAGTCCTCGTCGCTCACCTCCGTTTCCTTAATCTCGACGCCCACGGAGACCACCCCGGGCGAAAAACTCGTGATTCATTATCGGTACCGAGGAGCGTTTCGTTCTTAGTCGTTACGACGGGGGGCGATCGGCGCCGCTCGGGCCCGACGCGTCGGCCGCCGGCGGTCTCGGCGCTCTGGCCGTCCGCGGACTCGCGGCGCGCTCGCGGCACCCCCGCACTCCGTCCGTGCCCCCGGA
The DNA here is from genome assembly GCF_002252895.1 of Halorubrum sp. Eb13. NCBI lineage: Archaea > Methanobacteriati > Methanobacteriota > Halobacteria > Halobacteriales > Haloferacaceae > Halorubrum > Halorubrum sp. Eb13. Next base: position 53,936 of record NZ_NHPE01000042.1, read on the forward strand.
GGAAGTGACCCGCCGGGCGACGCGGCGAGGCTCTTAAGAACGGCCGGCGACGACCCGAACGTATGTGGCGCCCCTGGGGTGACGGCGAGAAGGCCCGCTTCCAGCGGGCCGCAGGGGTGAACATCTTCGGCAACGCGCTGAAGATCGCGGTCGTCGGCGCGACCGGACTGGCCTTCGGCAGCGTCGCGCTCCTCGCCGACGCCGCGCACTCGGTCGCCGACCTCGTCGCCAGCGCGGTCGTGTTCGTTTGGGGGGGCTCCCGGTACGACGCCGCCGACGAGACGCACCCGCACGGCCACCAGCGGATCGAGCCGCTGACGGCGCTGTTCGTCGGTGCGGTCATCGTCCTGCTCGGCGTGTTGCTGCTGCGGGAGTCCGTCTCGGAGTTCCTCGGATCGCCGGATATCACGGCCAGCCCGATCCTCGTCGCGGCGCTGCTGTTCGCGCTGATCGACATGTACCTCCTCTACCGGTACACGGAGCGCGTCAACGCGACCCTCGGGTCGACGGCGCTGACCGCGCTCGCGGCCGACTGTCTCAACGACATCTACACCACCGTCGCGGCGCTGTTCGGCGTGTTCGGCGCCCTGCTCGGGTTCCCCGTCCTCGACCCGGTCGCCGGCGCGCTGGTCAGCGTCCTCGTCGTCTACCAGGGCGTCGAGATCGGCCGCGAGAACGTCACCTACCTCGTCGGCGCGGCGCCCCCGGCCGGGGACCGCGAGCGGGTGACCGAGGCGCTCCGCGAGCACCCGGCCGTCGAAGGCGTCCACGACTTGACGGTGTATTACGACGGGACCGACCTGGAGGTCGAGGTCCACGTCGAGGTCGACGGCGGGATGACGCTCCGGGAGGCCCACGACGTCGAGACGGCGCTCGTCACCGGCCTCCGCGACCTGGACGACGTCGGCGATGTCCACGTTCACCTCGACCCCTCCGGACTCGGCGAGTGGAAGGACGCCGAGGACGCCCCCGACGGGATCGACCTCGGTACCTGAGCCCCCGCAGGCGGGGACGACGACCGTGTGCGGCGCCGTCGGAGACGGAGCCGGCGCGATTCCCGACGGAGCCGGCGCGATTCCCGACGGAGCCGGCGCGATTCCCGACGGAGCCGGCGCGACTCCCGACGGAACCGACGCGACTCCCGACGGAGCAGACGCACTCTCGATCCGGGGAACCGGCGCGACTGATCGGCGAGGGGACGCATCCGACCGCGCTTCGGACCGCCCGTCCGAAACCGGAACGCGCCTCGACCGTCGTGCGGGTTTTGCCCCTCGCGGCCCTACCGATCGCATGTTCGGACGCCGCTGGCTGGAGATGACGTGGCGCGACGGGCTGTTCTGCCACTGGCCGGTCGATCCGGCCGTCGTCGACGAGACGCTCCCCGAGCGGCTCACGGTCGCCACGCACGACGGAGACGCGTACCTCGGCGTCGTCGCCTTCGTGATGGATGACATCCGCCCGCGAGGCGTCCCCTTCGGGCTCTCGTTCCCGGAGCTCAACCTCAGGACGTACGTCGAAGGGCCGAGCGGCCCCGGCGTATATTTCTACAACCTCGACGCCGACGACCGCCTCGGCGTCGCGGTCGCCCGGCGGCTGTTCGCCCTGCCGTACTACCGCGCCGAGATGAGCGCGACCCGTCGAGACGACGGGGCCGTCCGGTTCCGGAGCCGTCGGACGCACCGGGGGGTCCCGGACGCCCGCTTCGACGCCACCTACGGTCCGGCGGGCGAGCCGTTCGCGGCCGAGCCGGGGTCGCTCGCGGCGTTCCTCCTCGAGAACTACCGCTTCTACGCGGACGGAAATCGCCTCTACCGCGGCGAGATCGCCCACGAGCCGTGGACGCTGCGAGAGGGAACCGCCGATCTCCGAGAGAACACGCTCTTCGGGGCGAACGGCTTCGAGCGCCCCGCGGGCGAGCCGCTCGTCCACTACGCGGAGCCGGTCGACGTGAGCGCGGACCGGCTCCGGCGGGCCTGAACTCGGAGTCTCGGCGCCACCCGAGAGGCCGCCGACCGGGGCGCTGACCGGGAGGCCACCGACGGCGGCGCCGACCGCGACGACGCTGACCGCGGCGCCGGCCCTCTACGGGAAGAGACCGCGGTACTCGTGGGCACTCGCCGTGCGTTCGAGCGCGAGGGTGTACGCCGCGGTCCGGAGGTCCGGGAGCCCCTTCTCGTCGTACTGGTCGATCGTCTGGTCGAACGCCGTCCCGATGCGGCGTTCGAGCTCCGCGTTTACCGTCTCAAGCGGCCACGAGAACTCCTGAGCGTTCTGGACCCACTCCAAGTACGAGACGATGACGCCGCCGGCGTTCGCGAGGATGTCCGGCACCACTTGCACGTCGCGCTCGGTCAGCGCCTCGTCGGCGGCGACGGTCGTGGGCCCGTTCGCGGCCTCGACGATGGACGACGCGCGCAGGGAGTCGACGTTGTCGGCGGTGATCACGCCCTCGACGGCGGCCGGGATCAGGACGTCGACGTCGAGCCTCAGCAGCTCGTCGTTGCCGATCGCGTCGGGGTCGTCCCAGCGCTCGCCGCCGTCGGTCGCTCGCCCGCTGTCCGGCGTCGCCCGCAGATCGCCGGCCACGTACTCCTCGATCAGCCCGCCGGCGCTCACGTGCGCGGCGAGCGCGCTCACGTCGAGCCCGTCGGGGTCGTAGGCGGCGCCGGTCACGTCGGAGGTGGCGACGATCCGGGCGCCGGCCTCGTCGAGGAGCCGGGCCGCGTTCGACCCGACGTTGCCGAACCCCTGGATCGCGACGGTCGCCTCCGAGAGGTCGCGGTCGAGGTACTCGAAGAGCCGCTCGGTGACGATGGAGACGCCGCGTCCCGTGGCCTCGACCCGTCCGGGCGTCCCGCCGACCTCCAGCGGCTTGCCGGTGACGACCTGCGGGACGGAGTGGCCCTCGTACATCGAGTAGGTGTCCATCATCCACGCCATCGTCTGCGGGTTCGTGTTCATGTCCGGCGCGGGCACGTCGGTCTCGGGGCCGATCATCCGCCGGATGCCCTCCGTGTACCGACGGGTGAGGCTCTCCAAGTCGTTCTGGGTGAGGTCCTTCGGCTCGCAGATCACGCCGCCCTTGGCGCCGCCGTACGGGAGGTCGACGAGCGCGGTCTTCCAGGTCATCCACCCCGCGAGCGCCTCGACCTCGCGCTGGCTGACGGTCGGATGGAACCGGACGCCGCCCTTGAACGGCCCGCGCGCGCTGTCGAACTGGCAGCGGTACCCCTCGAACACCTCGACCTCCCCCGAGTCGAGTTCGACCGGGAGGGTGACTTTGAGCGTCCGCTCGGGGTGTTTGAGCCGCTCGAAGACGCCGTGATCCACGTCGGCGTACTCCTCCGCGCGGTCCATCTGTGCCAGCATGTTCTCGAACGGATCGTCCGCCATATTCGGCCCGACTCGGGCCCGGGTGATATCGGTTTCGGCAATACTTGACCCCGGTAGAGAGTACCTCTCAAATGCGTCGAGTGCGCCCTCAGTGCGAGGACTATCACGGGCGTCTCCGGGGCCTGATGGCGACCCGTTTCGCCCGGACTTATACGTCGGCGCCGACAACGACGGCGTATGATACGCGGACACGCGGCGGGGGAGCCTCGATGATGGCACAGTCGCTGCATCCCCGGATTCGGATCGTGTGGATCCTCCGCGCGGTGATCGTCGCGGCGGTCTTCTCTCTCCCCTTCGCCGGCGGGTTCTACATCGGCCGCCTCCCGATGTGGGCGCCCTTCGCCGCCGGCGGCGTCGTCCTCGCGCTCGGCGTGGTCCACGCCGTGCTCAAGTACCGACGGTGGAGCTACGAGATCCGCGAGGACGCGCTGTACCTCGACCGCGGCGTGGTTACGCAGGTCCGGACGACGGTGCCGCTGGTGCGGATCCAACACGTAGACTCCCGGCGCGGCCCGGTCGAGCGCGGCGTCGGGCTCGCTTCCTGCGTCGTGTACACGGCCGGCTCCCGCGGCGCGGACGTCCGGATTCCGGGACTGACGCCGGACGGCGCGAGCGACCTCCGCGAGGAGCTGAAGCGACTGGCGATCCGCGCGGACGGGGAGGACGCGGTGTGAAGCTCGCGCCCCAGTCGGTCCCGTACCGCGCGCTCCAGAAGGTGTCGGGATTCGTCGTGGTCGCCTTCTTCGTCGCGAACAGCAACGACTGGGGGCTCCCGGCGGCGGCGGCGGCCGGCGGCGCGATCCTCATCGCGGCGCTCGCGTACGAGACCGCCTACTACCGGCGCTTCGACTACGAGCTCACGGCGGACACCCTCGACATTTCCTCCGGGGTCATCTCGCGGCGCGAGCGGGAGATCCCCTACCGCCGGATCCAGAACGTCGACGTGAGCCAGAGCGTGATCCAGCGGGCGATCGGGATCGCCGCGGTCGACTTGGAGACCGCCGGCGGCTCCTCCACCGAGGGGTCGATCCGCTTCGTCAAGCCGGCGGAGGCGACCCGGCTCCGCCGCGAGGTCCAGCGCCGCAAGTCCGGCTCCTCGGCCGGCGAAGCGAGCGCGACTGAGGGCGCCGCCGACGGCGCCGACCGCGACGCCGTCGGGCCGGCGGAGGAGGAGCTGTTCGCCATCTCGCCGGGCGAGCTCGCCCTGGTCGGCGCGCTGTCGTTCGACGGCCGGCTCATCGGTCTGCTGGTCTTTCTGAGCTCGGGATCGGTCCCGGTGCTCTCGGGATTCATCCCCGAGGCGTCCGCCACCGCGCTCACCGCGACCGCCATCGTCGCAGTCGGCGGGCTGTTCCTCGTGTCGTGGATCCTCGGCGCGGGGGTCGCGTTCTCGAACTACTACGGTTTCCGTCTCTCGCGCGCCGGCGACGAGCTCAGGTACGAGCGCGGCCTGTTCCGGCGATACAGCGGCTCGATCCCGACCGAGAAGGTCCAGACGCTGACGGTCTCCGACAACCCGGCGAAGCGGGTGCTCGGGTACGCGAGCCTCTCGATCGAGACCGCCGGCTACGCCCCCGGCCAGTCCGCCGACGGGGGGAGTCAGGCGGCGGTCCCCATCGCGACGACGGACCGCGTCTACCGGCTCGCCCACGAGGTGGAGTCGTTCGGGACGCCGACGTTCTCCCGGCCGCCGAAGCGGATCCGGTGGCGCTACGTCTTCCGGTACGTCATCGCCGTCGCGGTCCTCGTCGGGGTCGCCTTCGCCGTCGACTGGTTCGTGACTCCGGACCTCCCGTGGTACGGCCCCGCCGTCCTCCTGCTTGCGGTGCCGCCGGCGGCGCACCTGAAGTGGAAGCACCGCGGCTACTGGCTCGGCGACGACCACCTGCTCACGCGCAACGGGTTCTGGAGCCGAACGGTGACCGTCGTCCCCTACTACCGGATCCAGACCGTCATCGACAGCCGGACGATATTCCAGCGCCGGTGGAACGTGGCGACGATCGTCGCCGACACCGCCGGGAGCAGCTCGTTCAGCGGCACGTCGGCGGCCGCCGTCGACTTCGAGCTCGACGAGGCGATCGAGCTCAGAGAGGAGTTACAGGAGCGGCTCCAGTCGGCGCTCACCACCCAGCGGGACCGCCGCGACCGCTTCGAGTGGTTCGAGGGCGACGTCGACGAGGCGGTCGAGGCGGGTCCCGACGACGACGCCGACGGGGTGGACGTCGCAGACGCCGAAGAGGCCGCCGGTGCCGGACGGGCCGGGGCTGGCAACGACGCCGACACCGGAGACGACGACGCCGCGACCGCGGGAGACGCCGGGATCCCCGACGCCGACCGAGATGCCGAACGCGGCGACACCCAGAGCGGGGATTCCTCCGACTCCGGCTCCGATGCCGACTCCGACCCCGTCGACGCCGAGGACGAACCCGAGATCCCCGACGACGGGGTGGTCCGGCCGGACTTCTCCACGACCGACCGCGACTACTCCGAGCCCGCGGAGCGGATCGACACCGGCGAGTACGCCGTCGACCGGTTCCCCTCGGACGCCGACGTGGCCCATCAGCGGGGCGGACGGAACGGAGAGGCCGACGAGGGGACGCCGGACGAGGAGACCGGCGAGGAGAGGACGTCGGATGGAGGGACGTCGAACCAGGAGACCGCGGAGGATCCGGCCGAGAGCGACGGCGGATCCGCGGGCGACGAAAAGTAGCGAGGCGTCCGCGGCCGCCTACTCGTCGAGCAACTGCTGAGCGATGGTGTTCCGCAGGACCTCGCTCGTCCCTTCGTATATCTCCGAGAGCTTCGCGTCTCGGTAGAAGCGCTCGGCGGGGAAGTCCTTCGTGTAGCCGTAGCCGCCGTGGATCTGGATTCCCTCGTTCGCGACCTCGCGGGAGATCTCCGAGGCGTACAGCTTCGCCTGCGCGGCCTCTTTGATGTAGTCCTCGTCGCGCATCTTCAGGTCCGCGGCCTCGTGCATCAACAGCTCCGCGGCGCGGGCCTTCGTGTCCATGTCGGCGAGCTTGTGCTGGATCGCCTGGAAGTCGGCGATGGCGTGGTCGAACTGCTCCCGCTCCTGCGCGTACGACTTCGCCTCGTCGAGCGCGGCCCGCGCGATGCCGACGGACCGCGCCGCGATCGTGATCCGGCCGCCGTTCAGCGTCTTCAGCGCCTGCACGAACCCCTCCCCCTCCTCGCCGAGCCGCCGGTCCTCGGGGATCCACATGTCGTCGAAGCGGAGCTCGGCGGTCGGACACCCCTTATCGCCGAGCTTGTCCTCCGTCCCCTCCACGATGAACCCGTCGTCCTCCTCGGGGCGCACGACGAACGAGGAAATCCCCTTCCGGCCGGCGTCGGGGTCGGTCTTCGCGAACAGGGTGATCGTGTCGGCGACGGAGCCGTTCGAGATCCAGAGCTTCCCCCCGTCGACGACGTAGCCGTCGCCGTCGGGCTCGGCCGTGGTCGTCATGGCTGGCACGTCCGAGCCGGCCTCGGCCTCAGAGAGCGCGAACGCCCCGACGTCCTCGCCCGTGTTCAAGGCGGTGAGGTACTCCTCCCTCTGTCGCTCGTCGCCGAACTCGTACAGCATGTTCCCCGCGAGCGACGTGTGGGCGGCGACGACGGTCCCGAGCCCGCCCGAGCCGCGCGAGATCTCGGCGAGGCCGATCGCGTAGCTGTGGTAGTCGAGCCCGGCGCCCTCGTACTCGACGGGGAACGGCATTCCCATGAGCCCGAGTTCGGCCATCTCGTCGATCAGGTCGGCCGGGAACTCGTCGGTCTCGTCGATCTCGGCGGCCCGTGGGACGACCTCCTCGTCGACGAATTCCGCGACCGTGTCGCGGATCTGACGCTGTTCCTCGGAGAGCGCGAAGTCCATGCCGTACACTCCCGCGCACGGCGACTTATCGGTTTCTACACGATCCTACACGGGGGCGAGGTTTCTCGCCGCCCTTCGGAGCGCAGTCGGTCGATCCCGTCCCTCGAACCCCGTCGGAATCGACGCCCGTCGGGGGTGCAGAGCCCGGCTCGTTCCACGAGGCTTTTTATGCGTTGTGCCGTAAGTGTCGGTAACCGAATGAGCGGACGAGCACACGGTCCCGCCGAGCCCGACCTTCCGTGGTGTCACGAGGCGGTTCAGGGCGTTTCTCGGACCTTCGCGCTGACGGTCGACGTGTTAGAGGAGCCGATGGCCTCGCAGATCTGCGTCGGGTACCTCCTCTGTCGAGTCGCCGACACCGTCGAGGACGCGGGTCACATCCCTCCCGAGGCGCAAAGCGACGTACTGCGCACCTACCGCGACGCCGTCGACCCGGGTTCGGACGTCGACATCGCCGAGTTCCGCGACGCCGTCGACGAGTGGCTCCCGGCGCCCGCCGAGCGCGACGAGGACTGGGAGGTCGTCGCCGAGGCCCCGACGATCGTGGCGACGTTCGAGGACCTCGATCCCGAGGCCCGCGAGGCCATCGTCCCGCCCGTGCTGGAGATGGTCGACGGGATGGCGATGTTCGTCGACCGCCACGCCACCGAGGGCGGGCTTCGCATCGACGACCGCGACGAGTTAGAGCAGTACTGCTACTACGCCGCCGGCACCGTCGGCAACCTCATCACGAACCTCCTCACCCGCGGCGACGTCGGCGAGGAGCGGGCGCGGCGCCTCCGCGACACCGCCGAGGAGTTCGGGCTCCTCCTCCAGCTCGTCAACGTCTCGAAGGACGTGTACGACGACTACACGGAGGAGAACAACGTCTACCTCCCCGCCGAGTGGCTGGCCGACGAGGGGGTCGAGCAGGAGCGCGTCGTCCACCCCGAGAACCGGGAGTCGTCGGCCCGCGTCGTCGGGCGCACCGCCGAGTACGCCCGGTCGTTCCTCGACGACGCGCAGGCGTACCTGGAGACGATGCCCCTCTCGAACGGGAACACGATGGAGGCGTGGACCGTCCCGTACCTGCTCGCGGTCGGCACCCTCCGCGAGCTCAACTCCCGGCCCGAGGACGCGCTCACCGAGACCGGCGTGAAAGTCTCCAGACAGGAGGTGTTCGCGGTGATGTCCGTCGCCGGCGAGGTCGGCCGCGACTCGCTGGCCGACCTCCGGCGGACGATCTCCCGGACCCCGTTTCACCGGGCCGTCGAGCCCGCGGACTGACGGACGACTCTTCTGACGGATTTCAGAGCCGCGCTCTCGCCCGCGAGACCGCCGGCACGCTGAGGCCGGTCGTCTCCGCCAGCGCCTCCGCCGCGCTCAGCAGCCACTCGGCGCGCTCGATCCGCGAGTCGAGGTCGCCCGGGCCGATCCGGTACGCCTCCACGAGCTCCTCGACGGTGGCGCCGCCGATCCACTCGTCGAGGATCCGCGCGGTCTTCACCGACTCCAGCCACTCCTCGAAGTCGTCGGTCTCGCCCATCGCCGTGGTCAGCTGACCCGCGTTCGCCCGGGCGAAGCGGTATATCTCGGCGCGCTCCTCGTTGCCGAGGTAGGTGTCCTGCATGTCGGGCGTGTCGCAGATCACCTCGAAGACGGTGAGCGTCGTCGCGCTCGCCATCTCGGCGGCCGTCCGGAGGCCGGCGACGATCCGCTCGCCGGTCTCCGGTCTGACGTACTGCTTCGAGGTGGTCTCGCCGACGGGCGTCGCGACCAGCCGGTAGGCGTCGACGCCGCCGGTCTCCCGGCGGACCATCCCGGCCGCGACGAGGTCGTCGACGGCGACCGCGACGGCGTCCGCGAGGCCGCCGGCGCCCGCCTCCCGCGCGTAGAAGGTGCCCTCGAAGACGCCGAGTATCTCCTCTTCCGTCTCGGCGAAGCCGGTCGCGATCGCGGAGAGGACGTGCGTCCGGAGCGACGCGGGGTCGGCGAGCTTCGACTCGACGGCCTCGGGCTCGCCCTCCACGTAGCGCTCGACGAGCTCGGCCTCGGTGTCCTCGTCGCCGACGAGCACCGCCTCGCCGTGCGGGTCGAGCCCGGGGCGGCCCGCGCGGCCGCACATCTGGTGGACCTCCAGCGTCGGGAGCCACTCCATCGCCGAGCCGGCGTAGCGCTTCTGGTCGCGGACCACGACGCGCCGCGCGGGGACGTTGACTCCGGCCGCGAGCGTCGGCGTCGCGCAGATGCAGGCGGCGTCGCGGTCGCGGAACGCCGCCTCCACGACGGACCGGTGCCCGGAGCGGAGCCCGGCGTGGTGGAAGGCCACGCCCGACCGGAGGCAGTCGGCGAGCTGTCGGCCGGTGACCGTGCCGTCGACGGCCTCGACCTCGTCGGCGGCGGCCTCGGCGGCCGACCCGATCCCCATCTCGCCCGCGAGGCCGTCCTCGGCGAGCCGCTCCGCCAGCGCGACCGCCTCGGTCCGCGACCGGACGAAGGCGAGGCACTGCCCGCCGTCGGCGACGGTGTCGGCGACGAGGGCGGCCGTGACCTCGGTGTCGTCGAGGCCGTCGTCGTCGTCACCGTCGGTCTCGGGGTTCGACTCGTCCGCGACAGCGACGTCGATCGCCGTCCCGTCGTCGAAGTCGACGTGCCCGCCGACGGCGACGCCGGTCCGGAGGTCGACCGGGCGCCAGTCGGACTCGACGAGCGTCGCGTCCAGCCACCCGGCGATCGCCTCCGGGTTGTCGACGGTGGCCGAGAGCGCGACGACCTGCACGTCGGGGTTCCGGCGGCGGAGCGTCGCGAGCGTCACTTCGAGGGTCGGGCCGCGTCGCTCGGCGCCGAGGAGGTGGACCTCGTCGACGACGACGCAGGCGAGCTCGTCGACCCAGTCGGCGCCGTTCCGGATCGCCGAGTCGACCTTCTCGCTGGTCGCGACGACGACGTCGTTGCCGGCGAGCGCCTCGCCCGTGGCGTCGAAGTCGCCCGTGGAGATGCCGACGTCGACGCCGGGGAGCGACGCGAACGCCTCGTACTTCTCGCGGGCGAGCGCGCGGAGCGGACAGACGTACAGCCCCGGGCCGTCCGCGGTCAACAGCCCGAGCTCGGCGACGAACGTCTTCCCGGAGGCCGTGGGGATCGCGGCGACGACGTTCGCGCCGTCGCAGACGCCGGCGTCGACGGCGGCCGCCTGCGGCGGGTACAGCTCGCGGATCCCCCGCTCGGCGAAGTGGTCGACGTACGGCTCGGCGAGCGGGAGGTCGCTGACGCGCATTCGGTCGTCGGTTCGGCCGGACCGTATTTAAACAGTCGGCGGGGCGGAAGCGGAGCCGCGTTTCGGTTCCGGACGCCGGTCGTGTCGCGTTCCGAGCCGCCTCGGGCCGTCAGTTCCCGTCGTCGAAGTCCTGAAACAGCTTCTCGAAGTCGTCTTCGTCCTCGGTGACCGCCTCCAGCGACTCGTCGGCCCGCGACCGGAGCTCGTTGATGCGGTCGGTGAGTCGCTGATACTCGTCGTTGTCGGCGAGTTCCGTGGCGCTCTTCTCGGTCTCCAACATCGCCTTCTTGGAGGTCAGCGAGAACAGCTCCTGCATCTCCGTGTCGTACTCTCCCCGTCGCAACAGCCCCGCGACCGTCTCCCTGAGGGTGTCGCTGGTGACGGGTTTCACGAGGTAGTCGTCGAACCCCATCTTCAGGATGTCGAAGTCGGGCTCGACGGCGGTGACCATCGCGACCCGGCAGTCGATGCCGCGCTCGCGGACGGCAGACAGCACCTCGTCGCCCGAGAGCCCCGGCATCCGCCTGTCCAACAGGATCGTATCGACATCGTCGTCGACTTCGTCGAGGTTCTCCAGCGCTTCCTGGCCGCCGTACGCGGTTCGAACGCGATACTCGTCGCCGAGCCACGCGGCGTACAGGTCGGCCAGATCTGGTTCGTCCTCGACCACGAGGACCAGCGGCGGTTGCTCACTCATGGATTCTCGGAGCGACGACGTGTTCGCTCACACGTTTCGTCTCTTCGCGGACTATATTAAAATACCTCTTCGGGACCACGCCGCCGCTATCGAACGCCGTCGGACCGTGGGCCGACCGTCGGCCGATCCGGCGAGCGATCACTCGTTCGGGCTGTAGTTCGGCGCCTCGTCGGTGATCATCACGTCGTGCGGGTGGCCCTCGGTCTGCCCGGCGCTGGAGACGCGGACGAACTCGGCTCGCTCGTGCAGCTCGGGGACGGTCGCGGCGCCGACGTACCCCATGCCGGAGCAGATCCCCCCGGTGAGCTGGTGGAGCTCCGAGGCGAGGCTCCCCTTGTACGGCGTCGCGGCCTCGACGCCCTCGGGCACGAACTCCTCGTCTTCGTCCTCCTCCTTGAGATAGCGGTCGCCGCCGCCGGACTTCATCGCGCCGACGGAGCCCATCCCGCGGTACTGCTTGTACTTCTTCCCCTGCATCGTGATGACGCGCCCGGGCGCCTCGTCGGTGCCGGCGAAGTACGAGCCGAGCATCACGGCGTTCGCGCCCGCGGCCAGCGCCTTGATCGCGTCGCCGGAGTAGCGGATCCCGCCGTCAGCGATCACCGGGACGCCTTGCTGGGACGCCACGTCCGCGACCTCCGAGACCGCGGTCATCTGCGGCATCCCGGCGCCGCTCACGACGCGCGTGGTGCAGATCGACCCCGGCCCGATCCCCACCTTCAGCCCGTCGGCGAAGTCGACGGCGGCCTCGGCGGCCTCGCGAGTCCCGACGTTGCCGACGACGACGTCGGCGTCGACGGTCTCTTTGATCGCGCGGGCGGAGTCGAGCACGTTGAGGTTGTGGGCGTGCGCGCAGTCGATGAAGATCACGTCGACGTCGGCCTCGTCGGCCGCGATCGCGCGTTCCTCCTCGAAGGGGCCGACGGCGACGCCGGCCAACAGGCGGCCCCTGTCGTCGCGGGCGGCCTCCTCGTGCTCGCGGCGCTGGAGGATGCCCTGCATGGTGATGAGCCCGACGAGGCGGTCTTCGCCGTCGACGATCGGGACGCGCTCGATCTTGTGGTCGTACATCAGTTCGAGCGCCTCGCGCGCGTCGACGTCCTCCGACGCGGTGATGACCTCGTCCGTCATCGCCTCGCTGACGGCGTCGTCCTCGCCGACCTCCAGGTAGGGGCGGATGTCCGTCCCGGAGATGATGCCGAGGACGGCGTCCTCCGCGTCGACGACCGGGGCGCCGGAGACGCCCTGTCGCTCCATCACGGCGTCGGCCTCGCGGACGGTGTCGTCGGGCGAGACCGTCACGACGTTCTCGCGGCGGATGACGAGCTCGTGGGCGCGCTTGACGCGCTCGACCTCGGCGGCCGTCTCCTCGACGGTCATGTTGCGGTGCAGGACGCCGAGGCCGCCCTCCCGGGCCATCGCGATCGCTAGGTCGCTCTCGGTGACGGTGTCCATCGCCGCCGAGAGGACCGGCACGGTGAGTTCGACGTTCTTCGAGACGCGCGCGGAGAGGTCGGCGTCGTCGGGCTCCACCCGGCTCTCCTTGGGGCGGAGGAGCACGTCGTCGAACGTCAGCGCTTCCGGCACGTCGAGCTTCGCAGAGAATCGACCGGAGTTGGTCTCCATATAAACCGTCGTGAGTGCCGCATCAAAAACGTTGCGAGTCCGCACGGACGTGCACCTCATTCTCATTCGAGTTCGATATATATGCACGGGTGTGGATCATATCGCGCGCGGCGGAGCCGATATCGAACCTGACCGGCACGGGTGCTCGTCAGGCGTTCGGCGCGAGTGCCAGCCTCGCGCTCTCCACGGACGAGGCGCCTGCGACCTCCCTTCGATCACCCGCACTCGGCTCTCGCCTTCGATCACCCGCCCTCGGCTCTCGCGTGTCACAGTTCGACAGGCACGTCCGCGAGCCGTCTCCCACGGATCGGCGCTCTAACGCCGGCGCCGTCGACGGATCGCCGGCGAAATCCGGGATTCGTCACCGGTTCGTACCCGCCTTTTTAAATGAGATACAGCGATCGTCCGTGTCGTGCGGACAGGTCTCACACAACCTTTAACGCAACCGAAACGCGTATATAGAGTATGGACTCCGACAGTCCCGTGAACGCGCGCACCGCCGGCCAGCCGATCCGCACCCTCGGCGCCTCCTTTACAGCCGGCAATCCGCGCAAACTCTTTACATGGGCTGGTCGGGCCGCTCGCGGCTTCGACTCCGCACGCCGGGCCCTCGGCTATCGCGGGTCGTCTGCTTCCCACCGTGTACCCGTCGGTCAGGGACATCGCCCCTGAATGAGCGTTTCACGCCACCCGATAGCGCTCCGCTTAGAGCGGCAGGTGGGCAGCGCGACGAAGCTGCTCGCGACCGTCATGGTGCTGCCGCTGATCGACGGCATCTTCCCGGCGTTAGTCATCGCCGGCGTGTTGGGCACCGCCACCGGCGTCGTCGAGACCGGGATCCTCATCTTCGGCGGGTCGGCCACCGCGGCCGTGATCCTCGCCGAAATGGACGGGAGCCGCCGGGAGATGGCGACCTCCGTGTTGTTGATCGGCGCGGTGGTCGTTCCCATCGCGGCGATCGAGGCGGCGTTCGCGCCGACGTTCAAGGCGTTCCTCGACCTCCACGTCTTCGAGCGGTTCGCGGGGCTGGTGATCCTCACGATCGCCGCCAAGACCGCGAGCTCGGAGATCGGCGAGTACCTCCCGAGCCCGGGCGTCATCATCGCGCTCGGGTTCGTCGCGAGCTTCGACCCTGCCGGCTTCGCCGTGCGCCCGGGCGAGATGACCTCGCCGGAGTACGTCGTTAACGGCGCCGCCGCGGCGGGCGTCGGCGTCTCGTTCGCCCTCGCGGTCGCGCTGCTGTCGCCGCACCTCCGGGGCCGCGTCGACATCGACCGCTTCCGGTTCGGTTCGGCGGTCGCGCTCGGCGTGCTCGCGCTCCCGATCCTGCTCGGTCCGTTCGACCTGATGCAGACCGAGGCGCCCATCGCGCTGGCCGTCCTCGCCGTCACCACGCTCTTCGCGTACGACCCGAACGCCGGTCCCGTCGCGGACTCCGGCGGCGACTCGCCGGGCGACGAGGACGGGCCGGGCGACGGTCCCCGCGACGGCGACGACGAAGACGCCGACGAGGAGGGAGGCTCCGACGAGGCGCCCGCGGACGGAGATCCCGCGCCGACCGACCCGCCGCTCGACGCCCCGCCGGACGCGCCCGGGCCGATCGTGGACGACGACGTGGCGGTGCTGGCCAACGGCGGCGACCGCGACGCGGGCGACGACGAGTCGGACCCGTTCACCGACGACGACTCCCGGGCGCCCTGGCTGTAGGCGTCGCGTCGCGATCGGCGGCTCCCCACACCGGCGTGTCGCCGGGGTTTAGGTGCTCCGCCGTCTACGCGACGTATGTCCAATCGCGTCGTGCAGGGCCGAATGGTGACGCCCGAGAAGCTCGCGGAGCTGGTCGAAGGCGAGTCGGTGCTCGAAGCCGAGTCCATCGCGGACGCCGAGCGGGACTGCCCCGAGTGCGGCGGCGACGTCATCACCGTCGGCTACATGCCGAGCGTCACCGAGTTCGTCACCGGGTTCAAATGCCAGGAGTGCGACTGGAGCGACGACGACCGCTGAGGCTATCGCCGGGAACAGCGGTCGGACCTCGCTCGGTAACGGCGCCGCTCGCGTCGCCCTGTCGTCACTCGATCGCTCGCGTCGCCCTGTCGTCACCCGATCGCTCGCGATCGAAACCCCTTTATCCGCGTTTCGGCAACCACCTAATGCGATACCGCGTGGGGCTGTGGCCAAGCCAGGCATGGCGACTGACTCCAGAGGTTCGTGCCCGGGACGACACTCCAGACTGATATACCGAGCGGGCGACTGATCATCGCTCGCGTTGACGACCCTCTGGAGTTCCGAGGCGCACCGGAGATATCAGTCGATCGGGGGTTCAAATCCCTCCGGCCCCATAACGGTCTTCACGCTACCGTATCACCTCTAGTAGCAACTATTGCACCTCCTCCAAGATCGGTACTCCGGCCCGGTCGCTCACGGGCGCCCGTACCCACTCTGATCGACCTCGAAGTCGATGACCCGATAGAGACGGGGGGAATCCACCGCACCAACGCCTACCGCGTCACCGTCGCGGCCGCGAGCTACGTTCACGAAGTAGAGACAGTCCCCATGATGCACACGAAAGAAAGGGGTTCATTCGGTGGCATCGACTTGGCTCACAGGCCGGTCTGAATCCCGGAATCGAAGGGCTCGCACGCCTCGACGTGTCCCTCCTCGCGGACCTCCCGGCGTACCACGTCTCGACGACGGTTGCGAGCGAACAGCGGGACCGGAGATCGGTCGGCTGTTCGCCGTGATCCTCGCCCCGTCGGGGGAACGTTTAACCACGGGCTCTGTCGAAGTGGGTGGTATGGTTCGAACCCCCGTCAGCGGAGGCCGTTGACCGTGGCGGGAACCGTCTTCTGGGCGCTCGTTGTGCTGGCGACGCTCACCAGCCTCGCCACGGCGTGGGCGCTCGGCGCCAACAGCAACTCGCCGCCGTTCGCCCCGGCGATCGGCGCCAACGCCATCTCAACGATGCGGGCGGCCTTCCTCATCGGCATCCTCGCCGCGCTCGGCGCGCTCACGCAGGGCGGAGCGATCTCCGAGACGGTCGGGGCGGGGCTCATCAACGGCGTCCAGATAACGTCGCTGGCGGCGACGGCGGGACTGCTGACCGCGACCGGCTTCATGGCCTTCGGCGTCTACACCGGCTACCCGGTGCCGGCGGCGTTCGCGACGACGGGAGCGATGGTCGGCGTCGGCCTCTCGCTCGGCGGCGACCCCGCCATAGACACCTACCGCCGCATCGGGCTCTTCTGGTTGCTCGTCCCCCCCGTTTCGGGCGGGCTCGCCTATCTCACCGCCACCATTCTCCGGCGCGACGACATCCCGGAGACGGTCGGCGTCCCGCTACTCGCGGCGGTCGTCGGCGGCATCGTCGCCAACGTGCAGTTGGGCGTCATCCCGTCGCCGCCCGACGCGAGCCAGAGCTCCGTCGCGGGATTCATCGCGCGGCAGGTCGAGACGCCGATGGTCGCCGATGTCGACCCCGTGGTGGTGCTCGTCACGCTGACGGCCGCCGCGGCGTGGTTCCTGCTCATTCGGCGCCGGACCCAGGCGTCGGTCGAGGGCGGCATTCGGACGTTCCTCATCGTCCTCGGGAGCGTCGTCGCCTTCTCCAGCGGCGGCAGTCAGGTCGGGCTGGCGACCGGCCCGCTCGAGAACCTCTACGGGGTCGAACTCGGACTTCCCGGCGTCGTCCTGCTCGCGCTCGGCGCGACCGGCATCCTCGCCGGCGCCTGGATGGGGGCGCCGAAGCTCCTCCAAGCGACCTCCCGCGAGTACGCGCAGCTGGGGGTCAGGCGCTCGATCGCCGCGCTGGTTCCCGGGTTCATCATCGCGCAGCTGGCCATCGCTTTGGGGATCCCGATATCGTTCAACAACATCATCATCTCCGGGGTCATCGGCGGGGGGCTCGCCGGCGGCTCGGCGGGCGTCTCCCGTCGGAAGATCGGCGTGACCCTCGCGTTTTGGCTCATCACGCTCGTCGCCTCCATCGCGATCGGGTTCGGGCTCTACAAGGCCTTCGCCGCGGTGCTCGGCGGGTGAGGGCCCGGATCAGCGAACGACGGTCACGGTGACGGGGGCCTCGGCGACGACGCTGGTGGCCACGGTGCCGAGCACCCGGCGGGCGATACTTCCCCGCTCGTCAGCGTGCCCGCCCATCACCACGTGATCGACGTCGTGAGCGTCGACGTAGTCGAGAATGACCTCGGCCGGGTCGCCGCTCTCCACCGCCGTGTCGATCTCTCGATCGACCTCCGCGGCCCGCGCTCTCGCCCGCTCGACGATGCGGTCGGCCCCTTCACGCGCGGTCTCCTGACGCTCCTCGCCGGGTTCGAGAATGCCGCCCTCGCTCATCCCCGCGTCGATCGGGGTCACCACGTTCAGGACGGTCACCCGGCAGTCGAAGAGGTCGAGCGCCCGCGTGAGCGCCTCGTCGGCCAGCGGCGACCCGTCGAGCGGGACGAGGACGTGAGATGGCGCCATACGACGTTTCGGACCCGCCTGCACATAGTAACGATGGTCGTTCTACGCGCGTCCCCGGCCGACCGCCGCGAGTCGGCGACACGATCCGACGAGCGGTCGGCGATCTCGTTCGGATCGGGGCCGTGATTCTGGCCGCCGCGGCGGTAACGGTGCCCGGCGCGACCGGCGTCGTTTCCGGGTCGCGCACCGATACTGTCCGCATACCTATCAGTTAGAAATATAAGACAGTCTGAATATACTTCTCCGTCTCCCGAGCCCGAAGCGCGATTCGCGATCGGAGTCGAACGGCTGATCTGCGACCGACAATCTCTGCAGGCGGAGAGCGAGTTGGAGCGCGTGAAACTCCGTTTTAGACTGTTTCGGACGGGAACCGATCCTTGGCAGACTCTGACGACTCCGCTACAGTCGATCGCCTCGGGATGAGACGCTTCAGCCCTTTTCAGCTGGTTTGACCCTCTCGATTCGATGTTTCTCTCTGCGGCTTCGCTCCGATCTCAGATCGCTCTCCGTAGGGTCCTGAACGCTCTTATATACCTATACAATTTGAGAATACGCGTTATATAACGGTATTTAAATATTATTGATGGCTCGGAGCAGACGACCCGAAACCGTCACGCGCCGCCGTCGTCTCCCGGGACCGACGCGTGAGTCACCGCGACCGCCGGGACGGCTCTTCGATCGCGGGCGATCAGACGGATCGACCGGCGATTGCGCCCGGAACGGACCGGTATCCGGCGGCGCTCGGCGGTGCGTAACCGTCCGCGTTCACTCGCCGTGGTCCGCGAGGACGTCGCGGACCGATTCGGTGATGATGTCCATGCCGACCTCCGCCTGGCGCTGCGTCAACACGAGCGGCGGGAGCAGGCGAAGGACGCTCTTGTGGCGTCCGGCGTACCACACGAGCACGCCCCTGTGGTAGCACTCGCGCTGGATCGATTCGACGAGCGACTTCGAGGGTCCGCCGTCCACCTCGAACTCGACGCCCGTGAACTGCCCCTTTCCGCGGATATCGACGATCTCGGGGACGTCCTCGGCGAGCTCGCGGAACCGCGACCGGATGTACCCCCCGACCTCCGTCGCGTGGTCGAGGAGGTCGTGCTCTTCGACGTACTCGATCGCGCGCGTCCCGCCGACGAACGCGGGGACGTTCCCGCGGAACGTGCCGACGTGACCGCCCGGCCCCCACGTGTCGTACTCCTCGTGATACATCATCGCGCCGATGGGGAGCCCCGAGCCGCCGATCCCCTTCGCCATCGTCATCGCGTCCGGCGTCACGTCCCAGTGCTCGGCCGCGAACCACTCGCCGGTACGCCCGAACCCGGTCTGGATCTCGTCGAAGATCAGCATCGCGTCGTTGTCGTCCGCGATGTCGCGGAGCCCCTCGAGGAACCCCTCCGGCGGGACGACGACGCCGCCCTCGCCCTGGATCGGCTCGACCCAGATCCCCGCGGGCGACTCGTGGCCCCCGTACGGGCCCTCGAACTTCCGTTGAACCGCGTCCAGCGCACGGGCACAGGTACCCGCCTGACAGCAGTTCTCGGCGGGACAGAACGACTCGACGTCACCGCTCGGCCCCGGCTCGCTGGGGTTGGGGAACGGGACGTGGACGGCGTCGGCCAACAGCGGGCCGTATCCCTCCTTGTACGCCTTGCCGGCGGTGAGGCTGAGCGCCCCGGCGGTCGTCCCGTGGTACGACCCCTCGAAGGCGAGGGTTCCGTGGCGGCCGGTGTTGTGTTTGGCGAGCTTGATCGACCCCTCGATCGCGTCGCTGCCGCTCGGTCCGCCGAAGATGACCTTGCTGTTTCCGGAGAGACCGTCGGGCGCGATGTCGTTGAGCCGTTCGATGAACTCGATCCGCGCCTCGGTGGGGAAGTCCACCGTATGGGTGAGCTTATCGAGCTGCTCGTGGACCCCCTCCAGCACGTACGGGTTGGAATGGCCGACGTTCAACACGCCGATGCCGGCGAAGAAGTCGAGGAACGTGTTTCCGTCGACGTCCCTGATGGTCGCGCCCTTGGCCTCCTCGAGCGCCACCGGTATGCGGCGCGGGTACGCGACCGCGTTGCTGTCGACCTCCCGTTGCCGTTCCAGCAGCCGCTCCGTTTGCGGCCCGGGTACCGGCTCCACGTCAGGCTCCATCGAGAAGTGGAGCTCGTCGATCGGTGGGCTTGCTACCATGTGACAGGAATTTGCGCGAGGATGTATATAATTAGTGATTGTGCAATAATATCTATTTCAGGGAGTCTGTGTACTAGCTAAAAAGTCTTATTTGAACATTGTTCAATAAATGTAATTCTCTCAGGACCTACCACTTATCATTTGAATCAGAATCTAGCCGAAGTGGTTCTAACACTCAAACACAATGATCGGCGGATACTCATGAAGAGCGTCGGCGACACGGCGACCGCGTCGACCGCGGTCACCGGTCGTCGACGCCCGGGTCCGCGGCCATCTCGGCGGTCCGCACCGCCGCGACGTTCTCCGCCACGTCGTGGACCCGGACGATGTCGGCGCCGCGGTCGGCCGCCAGCGACGTCGCCGCGAGGGTCGCGGGAAGGCGGTCTCCGGACGCCTCGCGTCCGACGAGCCCGAACATCGACTTCCGCGAGTGGCCGACGAGCACCGGGCAGCCGAGCGCCCGGAACTCGTCGAGGCGGCCCAAGAGCTCGAAGCTCTCGACGGCCGACTTGCCGAATCCGAGTCCCGGATCGACGATGATCTGCGACCGGTCAAGCCCGGCCTTCTCCGCCAAGAGCACCCGCTCGGAGAGCGCAGCCAGCGTGTCGTCGACCACGTCGTCGTACTCGACGTCGACGTCGGGATCGACCGGCGTCTCTATCGAGTGCATCACGACCACCGGCACTTGGTGTTCGGCGGCGACCAGCCGCATCTCCGGGTCTTCGAGCCCCGAGACGTCGTTGAGCACGTCCGCGCCGGCCGCGAGCGCCGCCCTCGCCACCGCGGCCTTCCGGGTGTCGATCGAGACGAACACGTCGAGATCGGCCAGCGCCTCGACGACCGGGCGCACGCGGTCGATCTCCTCGTCGACCGGCACGGGATCGGCGCCCGGTCGGGTCGACTCCCCGCCGACGTCGACGATATCGGCGCCGGCTTCGACCATCGCCTCGGCGCGGGCGACGGCGTCGTCCCGGGCCTCGAAGCGCCCGCCGTCGTGGAACGAGTCCGGCGTGACGTTCAACACGCCCATGACCGCGGTCCCGGAGTCCCACGGATAGACCGCAGCGTCCGTGTCCGTTTCGGACGCGGCTTCGAGGTCCAGCGTCTCCCGGAGGTCGTCGCCCACGACCTCGAGGCCGTGGGGCTCGCCGTCGAGCGCGTCGAGGAGCCGTCGGAACTGCGCGACCGTCCCCATCAATGCGATGTCGACGGGTTCGCGGCCGCGCGTCGAGAGCCCGGAGACGACGCACCGGCCGCCGATCGACAGCAACTCCCGCCTCACGTGATCGGCCTGGCGGGGGGAGAGTCGGGTGGTAACGACTCGGTGCACGCCGTCCGCACGCGCCCGCTGGACGTCGCCGGCGCTCACGTCGGCGGCCTCCATGACCGCGGCGGCGGTTTCGAGGTCGTCGACCCGCCGAGGCACGTGCAGCCGCGTCCAGCGCCGGCGGGCCTCCGCGACGACCCGTAACGATCCGCAGATCAGCACGGCGTCGCCCGCGTCGGCGGCCGACAGCGCGGCGTCGACGGCGTCGGCCACGGACCCTCGCGTGCCCGCGTCGACGGCGTCGTCGAACGCCGACGCGAGTATCGCTGGCGTCTCCGCTCGTTCGAGGTCCGGCCGGCAGGCGTAGACGCGGTCGGCGTCCGGCAGCGCCGCCGCCATCTCCGCAATGTCCTTATCGCACATCGCGCCGAAGACGATGTGGAGCGAGTCGCACTCGAACGTCGAGAGCGTCTCGGCCACCCCCTCGCAGCTGGCCGGGTTGTGCGCGCCGTCCAGCACGACGAGCGGATTCCGTTCCATCACCTCGAAGCGGCCAGCCCAGTGCGCGTTCCGGAGCCCGCGCTCGACGGCGGCCGGGGAGACGCCGTCGAACTGCCGGGCCAGCGCCGCGGCGACGCCGGCGTTGCGGACCTGGTACGCGCCCAGCAACGGGAGGGACGTCCTCGCCGACCAGTCGTCGGTTTCGATCCCGACGGCCTGTTCTAAGCCCTCGCGGCCGCCGTCGGTCACCCGGAGGTCGGCGTCGGCGGCGGTTCCGACACGGTAGACGTCGGCGACCGACTCGACGGCCGACAGCGCCGCGCCGGTCGCGGCGGTCACGAGGGGCGCGTCGGCGGGGGCGACGGCGGCCAAGTCCCGGGCGATCTCCTCGACGGTGTCACCGAGCATGTCCGTGTGCTCGAGCGAGACGCTCGTGACTGCCGCCGCATCGGTATCCAGCGCGCTCGTCGCGTCGTACCGGCCGCCGATGCCGACCTCTAATACGGCGACGTCCACGTTTGCGCGGGCGAACGACCAGACGGCGAGCGCCGTGAGCGCCTCGAAGAACGTCGGCGGGTCGCCCTCGGCCGTCCGATCGTTCACGTAGGGTTCCACCCGCTCGACGAATTCGGTGACGGCCTGCTTCGAGACCGTTCGCCCGTCGAGGCGTATCCGCTCTCTGACGTCGTTCAAGTGGGGCGAGGTGTAGATGCCGACGTCGTATCCGGCCTGCCGCAGCACGCTCTCGACCATGCGAGCGGTGCTCCCCTTCCCGTTCGACCCCGCCACCTGAACGACCTGCAATTCCTCGCCGGGGCCGTCGAGGTGGTCGAGCAGGCGTCGCGTCGACTCGACGCCCTCGGCCGGTGGGTACCGGCGGAGGTCGAAGAGGAAGTTCGCCGCCTCGTGGTATTCCATATCAAAGGGAGTAGGGCGAACGGTTTATCGGTTTTTCCCCGCCGGCACGGAGCCGCCTCGGCGAGGAGGTTCGCGGACGCGTATTACGGGCGTTCAGGGCCGTTCCGTCCGGGAGACGGGAAAGCGATCGTCGGCCGGTAGCCGGTGGAAGGCAGATCTCACGGCGAGCGACGGCGCCGGGGACCGAGTCGTGGCAGTTTCCGGGGTCTTGACCGGTTGCGTTCGTCGGGAGCGACGGACCCCCGGATACGCCTCCGCCCCGAGTCCTGTCGTCCGACTGGTCGGTCGTGGATCCGAATCTCTACGTCCCAGTTCACTGGGAAGTTCGGGTTTACCGCGTCCGGAAGGCGGTCGGTTCCCGGGTCCGGGCTCGGATCGGGATCGGGAGACGACGACGAACCGACCGGTCGCCGAAACGAGAACCCGACCGACTGAGGCACCTCCGCAACGCTCCGAACGTCGAATGCGACGATTAATGATAACATCTAACACGAATACGGCCGATCGTTCGAACGGCGCCCACAGCGACCGGGCGGCCCTGATCCGAGCGGAATCGACCGAGGTGTACCTATGTCAGAGACGCAATCCCCAAACCGAGAACTGGTACGCGACTACCTGAAGGCGTTCAACGAACAGGACCGGGACCGGATGACCGAGCTGCTCGCCGAGGATGTCGTCGAGCACGGGATCGTCGAGGAGCTGCACGGGATCGAGGAGATACTCGGCTTCCTCGACGCGCACTTCGAGACGTTCCCCGACTACGGCGGAACCACGGAGGCGATGACGGCGGAGGACGACCTCGTCACCGTTCGATACACCGTCGCCGGGACCCACACCGGCCAGTACCGCGACATCGAACCGACCGGCCACACCGTCGAGTGGACCGGCATCGCGATGTACCGCATCGAAGGCGACGAGATCGTCGAGATCTGGATCGAAGAGGACCGGCTCGGCCTGCTCGAACAGCTCGAGGTCGTCGACCCGCCGGCCCACCTGCGCATCTGAGACGGCCGCTCCGCCCCGTGACGCCATCCCGCTCGAACCGCCACGCTCTCCCTCCAAGTATTTCGTCTTATCTCGGAAGGTGACGAACGGCCCGGATCGGCCGCCGCCGATCGGGCTACGGTAACTCGACGTCGACGCCCGACTGGAGGCCGGCGGCCTTCGTCGTGTTGTACATGAGCATCGCGATCGTGAGCGGGCCGACGCCGCCGGGGACCGGCGTGATGGCCGACGCCTTCTGTTTCGCGCTCTCGAAGTCGACGTCGCCGACGAGTTCGTACCCCTTCTCCGTGTCGGCGTCGACCCGATTCACGCCGACGTCGACGACGACGACGCCCTCCGAGAGCATCGATCCGTCGATCATCTCCGGGACGCCCGCGGCCGCGATGACGATGTCGGCGGCGCGGGTCTTCGCCGCCAGATCGGTGGTCCGGGAGTGACACACCGTCGTGGTGGCGTTGCCGCCCGGCGCCTTCTGTACCAGGAGGTTCGCCATCGGCTTCCCGACGATGTCCGACCGCCCGACGACGACGGCGTCTTTCCCCTCTGTGTCGACGTCGGCGGCCGCGAGGAGCTTCTGGATGCCGTGCGGCGTACACGGCTTGTATCGCGCGTCTCCGGCGACCATGCGGCCGACGTTCTCGGGGTGGAAGCCGTCGACGTCCTTCATCGGGTCGATGCTCCGGAGGATCCGCCGGGCGTCGACGTGGTCGGGAACCGGCATCTGCACTAAGATCCCGTGCACCGAGGGGTCCTCGTTTAGCTCCTCGACTCGGTCGAAGAGCCGATCGGCGGGCGCGTCGGCGTCGATCTCGTGGTGGTAACTCTCGATGCCGATCTCCTCGCAGGCCCGTCGTTTCATCGAGACGTACGTCTCGCTCGCCCCGTCGTCGCTCATCAGTACCGTCGCTAGCCCCGGAGTGACGCCCGCGTCCGCGAGCGTCCCCACGCAGTCGCCGACGTCGGCTCGGATCCGATCGCCGATCTCGTTACCGTCGATTATCGTCGTCATGGTGGTGATGTCGTTGTCATGGTGGTGATGTCGTTGTCATGGTGATGATGTCGTTGTCATGGTGATGATGTCGTTGTCATGGTGATGGTGGTTTCCTCGCCGTCGCCGACGGCCGGAACGCGCCGACGGAACGCGACGGCCGATGCAGCGTTATCAGTTCGCATGCTACTGTTCGGTCGGGACGTAAAGTCGCGGGCGGGGAATAGTACGGGTATTAAAATACCCACCGATTTTCGTTCCGCTCGTGTGACAATTCGAGTTTGCGTCGGATGGATCGTCACTCCGCAGAACGTTTTTGACCGAACGTCCGTTATCCGTGGTATCAGTTCCGAACGATCTGTGACGGTCGTTCGGAGATGACTGTATCAAATGACAGATCCACTCGTCGTCACGGAGAGGGAATCGTTCATCGAGATTGCCGCCGCCGCCCCGGACGGTTCGCGGGTCCCGGTCGAGGTCCGCGTCACCGTCTCGGACCCGTTCGAGTCGTATCGGCGGGCGCGGAACGCGAACGGCGACGGCGTCTACCTGGAAACCACGGGGGGACAGCCGGGTTGGGGGTACTTCGCGACCGATCCGGTCGAACGGGTGCAGGTGGACGCGGAGGCGCCATCGGCCGACGGAGCCAGCCCGAGCGTCGAGGCCATCGACGCGCTGCTCGACCGCCAGCACCTCGTCCGCGGCGACTGCGACGTGCCGTATCCGTGCGGCGCGTTCGGCTGGCTCTCGTACGACGTCGCCCGGGAGCTCGAGGACCTGCCGACGACGACGGCGTCGGACGGACTGCCCCGGCTCCAGCTCGGCGTGTTCGACCGGGTCGCCGCCTGGGAGGAGCCCCGCGACGACGACGCGACCCGGCTTCGCGTGACCGCGTGCCCGGTCGTCGACGGGTCGCCGGCTGACGCATATAAGGCCGGCCGAGAGCGGGCGCTCGCGCTCGTCGAGGCGGCGCTCCACGGCGACGGCCGGACCGCCTCGCCTCCGACGCCTGAGAGGCGGGCGACCTTCGAGAGCGAGTGCGGTCAGGAGGCGTTCGCCGACCGGGTGCGGGCGATCAAAGAGCACGTCCGGGACGGCGACACCTTCCAGGCGAACGTCTCCCACCGGCTGGTCGCCCCGGTGACGGTCGATCCGGTCGACGCGTACGCGGCGCTGCGGCGGGTCAACCCGGCTCCCTACTCCGCGCTCGTCGAGTTCCCCGGGGTCGACCTGGTGAGCGCGAGCCCCGAACTCCTGATCGACGTGGAGGGTGACCGTCTGCTGACCGAGCCGATCGCCGGCACACGGCCGCGCGGCGAGACCGCGACGACCGACGCCGACCTCGAAGCGGACCTGCTGTCCGACGAGAAGGAGCGTGCCGAACACGCGATGCTGGTCGACCTCGAACGCAACGACCTCGGCAAGGTCAGCGAGTACGGCACCGTCGACGTGCGGGAGTACCGCCGGGTGGACCGGTACTCGGAGGTGATGCACCTCGTCAGCCTCGTCGAGGGCCGGCGCCGCGACGACTGCTCGATCGCCGACACGGTCGCCGCGGTGTTCCCCGGCGGCACCATCACCGGCGCGCCGAAACCCCGGACGATGGAGATCATCGACGAGATGGAGACGACCCGACGAGGCCCCTACACCGGCTCGATCGGCGTGTTCGGCTTCGATGACCGCGCGACGCTCAACATCGTCATCCGCACTCTCGTCCGGTACGACGACGAGTACCGGTTGCGGGTCGGCGCCGGGATCGTCCACGACTCCGTTCCCGAACTCGAGTACCGGGAGACGCTCGACAAGGCCCGCGCGCTGGTGACGGCCGTCGACGAGGCGCTCGGAGAGCAGGGGGCCCTCGCCGTGGACGCCGCGAGCGACCCGCTGGAGGGCGGCCGATGATACTCGTTATCGACAACTACGACTCATTCGCGTACAACCTGGTCCAGTACGTCGGCGAGTTCGACGACGTCGTCGTGAGGCGGAACGACGCAGTCGACGTCGCGGACGTCCGTGCCCTCGATCCCGACGGGATCGTCGTCTCGCCCGGGCCCGGCACGCCCGAGGCGGCCGGCGTCTCGATCCCGATCTTCGAGGAACTCTCCTACCCGACGCTCGGCGTCTGTCTGGGTCACCAGGCGCTGTGTGCGGCCAACGGGGCCACGGTCGGCCACGCCCCCGAGGTCGTGCACGGGAAGCCCTCGCTGGTCCGCCACGACGGGGCGGGGCTCTACGACGGCGTCGATGACCCCTTCGAGGTGGGTCGGTACCACTCGCTGGCCGTCGAGCGCGACGACATCCCCGGCGAGCTCGAGGAGACCGCTCACACCATCGCGGAGGGGCGGGCGGACGGGGCAGACGGCGTCGACGGGTCGAACGAGGCGGACGGGACGGACGGCGACGACGGCATCGTGATGGGCGTTCGCCATCGAGAACGGCCGCACATCGGCATGCAGTTCCACCCGGAGAGCATCCTCACGAGCCCGGGGAAGCGCATCATCGAGAACTTCTGTACGAGCATCGCGGGCGGGTGAGACGCCCGCCGCGGGGTCAGTCGTTGTCCGGTGGATCGAGATCCGGGTGGGTCTGGATCTCGGGGAGCCGGTTCCGGACGTGGCCGATGACTGAGGTGTGGCCTCTTTCGTGCCGATAGAACGTGCCCGTGAGCCCGATCAACGCCACGAGCGACAGGACGGCGAACGGCCCGCCGGTCAGGACGGCCAGCGCCTGCAGCGTCCCGGCGCCGCCGACGAGCAGCACGGCGACGGCGACGCTTCCCTGTAGGACTCCCCAGAAGACGATGCTCGCGCTCGAGGGCGCCAACCCCCGCTTGGCCGCGAGCGTCGCGACGACGAGCGTCGACGTGTCCGCCGACGTGGCCATGAAGGTGATGATGAGCGCCAGAAAGAGGAACATCAGCAGTTGGCTGAGCGGGAGCGCCTCGAACAGCGGGAAGCCGGCGACGGCCTCGGCACTCCCGTACGACGACATGGCCGCGAGCACGTCCGCCCGTCCGGTATGCTGGACGAACAGCGACGTACCGCCCAAGATCAGGAACCAGGCCATCGTCGCGGCCGAGGTGGCGATCACGCTGACGAACACCACCGTCCTGATGCGGCGCCCGCGGGAGAGGGCGGCGATGAACAGGCCGGCGAACGGCGCCCACGAGAACCACCACGACCAGTTCCAGACGGTCCAGTCGGCGACCCACTGGCCGTCGAGGTAGACGCTCAGCGGGACGAAGTTGACTGCGTAGCTCCCCAGCGCCTGCGTCCCCCGCTCGAAGACGAACGTTCGGGGGCCGACGGCGACGATGAGCGCGGCAAAGAGACCGAAGAGCAGCATCGTCACGCCCGAGATGCGCCGGATGCCGCGGTGGACGCCGCTCACCGCCGACAGGCAGAATATCAGCGTGAGCCCGCCCACGAACAGCACCGGGCCGAGCCGCCCCGCCGTGACGCCCCACTGGAAGCTCGTGCCCGTGAGGAACTGCTCGCTCACCAGCGCGACGGACGTCGCG
The DNA here is from genome assembly GCF_002252895.1 of Halorubrum sp. Eb13. Lineage (NCBI taxonomy): Archaea > Methanobacteriati > Methanobacteriota > Halobacteria > Halobacteriales > Haloferacaceae > Halorubrum > Halorubrum sp. Eb13. The sequence goes on from NZ_NHPE01000042.1 coordinate 81,635, forward strand.
ATGCCGCCGATGATCGCGAACACTGCGAGCGTGTCCACGAGCGTGCTCCACCGGGAATCCAACCCGTCGACGCCGAGGAACGGCGCCAGGATCGTCGAGACGCGGAGCGGGGCGCCCCTGTTGAAGACGAAGTACGCGATTGGGACCCCGATGACGGCGTAGGCGCTCCACGCCGACAGTCCCCAGTGGAACAGGGCGTACGTTAACGCACCGCCGATGGCGGCGCTCGACTCCGGCGCGGCGTCGACGTACGGCGGCGGGGTCTGGTAGTGGAACAGCGCTTCCGCCGGTCCCCAGAACACCACTCCCGCCGCGATGCCGGCGGTGAACACGAGCGTAAAGAGCGTCGGCAGGGTGTACGACGGCTCGACGTCGGGACCACCGAGCTTGATCCCACCCCAGGGACCGAGGAGCAGGAACAGACAGTAACACACGGACACGAAGACGGCGGCGAGGAACACCGGACCGCCGACGCTGAGTATCGCGTCGGTCACGCCGCCGACGACGCCGGAGACGGCGTCGGGAAGGGCGACCTGCAGGAGGAAGAACAGCGCGAACAGGACGACGGCCGGCGCCAGCGTCGCCAGCTCCTGTCGGGCGAGGAACCCGCGCAGCATCTCTCGGACGCCCCGACGACGGACCCGCAACAGATACGACTCCGGCAACGCCCCCTCCTCGTCCGACGAGTGAGGGAGAACGGCGAGGTAGCCGAGGCCGGAGCTGAAGAACACCAAGGCGATCGTCAGCCACGCTTCGCCGGAGACGGTTTCACCGATAAAACCGGGAAAAAAGAACCCGGCGAGCACGATGGCCCCTGAGACGGCACACAGCGGCACGAGGACGCTTCCGGCGACTCCACCGCGCTGGCTCCCGGTACTCATACAGACCCATGTTAGCGAATCACACTGATAAATGTGTACCGTGCAGGGAGCGATCGCGCGTCGGTTGGAGCCTACTCGTCGTCGGCGTTGCCGCTGATCTCGCTCAACAGCGATCGGGAGTCGCCACCGAGCACCGATCGGCCGAGGAGCCGCCCGCCGATCTCGAGGGGGTTAATGACGTCGTCGGCCCCGACCGACTCGAGCTTCTCGACGTTCCGCGCCTCGTTGGCGGCCGCGACGATCCGCACGTCCGGGTCGACGTTCCGCGTCGCGAGCACCGCGAGCACGTCCCGTGCGTCGTCGTCGCTGCCGACGACGACCCCGCGGGCGGCGTCGGTCCTGGCGTCGCGCAACACCGACTCGTCGGTCGGGTCGTCGGTGAGGACGTTCACTCCCTCCGTGTTGAGCTGGGAGGCGGTCTCCTGGTCGGGCGTCACCACCACCAGTTCCGTCTCCGCACCGAGTTCTTCCAGGAGCGATTCCGTCACGTCGCCGTACCCGAGGACCACGACGTGGTCCTCTAAGAGTGTGAGTTCAGATGCGGTCATGTTTCCGAACGCCGCGGCCATTCGCGATTCGATCGCCGGACCGATGAGCGCACCCACCGCGACGGTGAAGGCGCCGGTACCGAACAGGATGATGGACAGCGAGAACCACTTCGAGATCCCCGTCGTCGGGGTGATGTCGCCGTAGCCGACGGTCGCGATCGTGACGATGACGTAGTAGAAGGCGTCCCCCCACGTGGAGATGCCGCCGAACTGGTCCCGTAACCCGTAGGAGCCGACCGTCCCGTAGAGAACCACGCCGAGGATGGCGGACAACGACGCGATCTGCAGCGACGAGAGGTCGAGCGACTGGCGGAACTGGTCGCGGTTCCGGACGTGGAGCGGGAAGGTGATCGCGATGAGCACCAACACCGGGATGTCGGTCGGCCGGAGCGTCGTCAAGGGTAACACGGCCAGCGCCGGGACGACGACGGCGGCGGCGAGCCAGGCGATGCGTTTCCGGCGCTGGAGGCCGACCGCGAGGATGCCGAGGACGAACGCGAACAGGACGCCCCCGAACCGCGCCAGCGGCACCGCGAGCGACGTCGGCAACAGGCCGGCCAGCGGTCCCGCCAGCGTCACCGACGGCTGACTGAGGTTCGACAGTCCCGTCACAAACGACAACAGCGTGAGGGCGGCGGTCAGTGACACGGTCGATCGCGCGCCCGAGAACTCCCGCCACTCGACGAGCGGTATCCTATCGGCGGGATAGAAGATCTCCTCGATGGCCCGCTGAACCGGACCGCCTGATGAGTCGGACACCGGGGGTCAATTCTCAGACTCCATATAAAAAACGCTCGCCGTCAGAGGGGCGGACCGCGGAACTGAGCGGGCGGAGATCGACCGCAGTCGGTACCGCCGCCTCGCCGCGTCGAGCGAACCGTTCCACGACCGATCCGGAATCCGATAGGTCGTGTCGTCGGTGGCGGCCACGGCCGGATTTATACGGGGTCCGCGGGTAACTCCGCCCATGAAGCGCACTATCAGCACGGACGATGCGCCGGCGGCGGTCGGGGCGTACAGCCAGGCGACGACGAATGGCAGTCTCCTCATCACCGCGGGCCAGCTCCCGCTCACCGTCGACGGCGAGCTGCTCGACGACGAATCGGTCGCGGAGCAGACCCGGCAGTGTCTCGAGAACGTCGCGGCGATACTCGAGTCGGAGGGGCTCTCGCTCAACGACGTGCTCAAGACGACGGTCTTCCTCGACGACATCGACGATTTCGACGCTTTCAACGAGGCCTACGGCGAGTTCTTCGACGAGGACCCGCCGGCCAGGAGCGCCGTCGGCGCCGGCGCCGTGCCGAAAGGCGCGGCGGTCGAGATAGAGGCGATAGCGACCACCGAGTGACGACGGGGACGGTGGCCGCCGGGCGGGCCATCGATCCTAGGGGGTTCGACGGCCGCTACACCGCTACTACGCCGTCAAGGGCCGGAGCCCCAGGGGCCTCCGACCCGGGCGCTCGCAGAGCGGCTCGACCAGGGCGGCGTCGTCGACGACGACACGCCGATCGCTCGGCTGCCGGCCCGACCCGTCGACGCTGGAGACGACCGACGGAGCGCTACCGGAGCTGCATCTCCTCGGCCCGCTCGACGGCCAGTTCGGCGACAGCCTCGAGGTCGTCCTCGGAGCGGTCCGCGAGCACCCGGAGCAGCATGCCGAGCTGTATCGCCGCGGTCTCGCGGAGTTCGGTCGCGTCGCCGGTGTCGTTGCCGAAGTAGTACTCGTGGCGGCCGTCGTCGTGGACGAGGCCGCCGTACACCGAGCGCAGTTCGCCGTCGGTGATGGCGTCGGCCGCCTCCGTCCGGACCTCCTCGAAGCGTGGATTCGTCACGATGGAAGGGGCGGGCGCTGGCACCTAACCCCTTCGCCGCGCCGGCGCCGCACCCCGGACGTGTCGGCCGACTGGTCGGTTGTGGTATCGGGCGTCGGGGCCGCGGCGGTTGCGGGTTTTTTCCGTTCACGACCACGAGCGAAGACATGTCACGACAGACAGGCGCAGTCGGTCGGTCGCCGGTCGTCCGCATGGCGACGAGCGACGGCGAGGACGCGGTGGCCGCGGCTCGTGCGGCGTCGGAGTCGGTCGCGGTCGTCCGGACGGGACCGACTGGAATCGGCGAGAGCGACCCGCTGGTCATGGCGACCGTCGACGGCAGGACGGCGTTCTTCGCCGGTCCCACGGACGCGGGCGTCGAGGACGTCGTCTCGACGGTGGCCGGCGGCGAACTGCCGACCGACGGAGCGGACACCGTCATCGAACACGAGCCCGGAACGGAGACGCTCCCGGTTCCGGATGCCGGGTCGCTCTCCGTCGGCCGGCGGGCGGTGCTCGGGCCGTGCGGCTGGGTCGACCCGCTGGACCCGACCGAGCGGCCGTTTCTCTCGGCCGAACGGTCCGCCGAGGCGCCCGCCGACGCCGGACTGCTCGGCCGCGGACGCGGTGACGCGGCGGCCGACGACCCGGTCGCAACGGAGTGGACGACGGCCCGGGAGGCGGACGGCGACCCGGTCGTGGTCGCAAACGCGAACGAGGCTTATGCCGAGCAGCGCGCCGACCGGACGCTCCTGTGGGGGGTGCCGATGTGCGTCCTCGACGGGATGGCCGCGGTCGCCGACCGCGTCGGCGCCGACGACGCCGTCCTCTACCTGAACGAGTCCGACGTCGCCCTCGTGCGACACCTCCGCGAGGCCGTCGACGCCGCTAGCGAGCACCTCGACCTCGACGTGCAACTGGTCGCGGGACCGGACGAGCACCGCGCGGGGGCGCCGACGGCGGCGCTGGAGGCGATGGAGGGCGCCGACCGCATCGAGCCACGGCTCCAGCCGCCCTCACCCGCCGAGCACGGCCTCTACGGCCGGCCGACGGTCGTCCACACGCCACGGACATACGCGCAGGTTCGGCACGCGATGGCCGAGCCGGACGCCTTCGACCCCGGGGCCGCGGACCCCGGGACCCGGCTGTTCACCGTGACGGGCGACGTCGCGGCCCCGGCGACGGTCGAACTGCCCTCCGCGAGTTCGCTCGCGGCGGTCCGCGAGGCCGTCGACCTCGAGGGGGCGTTCAAGATGGCCTGCGTCGGCGACGTGCTCGGCGGCTACACCCGTGACCTCGATGTGAGGGCGACGGCGGGGTCGCTCCGGGCGGCGGACCTCGGGACCGGGGGGGTCGTCGAGTTGCTGGACGAGAGCCGGTGTGCCCTGGCCGACGCCGGCGACCGCGCGACGTTCGCCGCCAGCGAGAACAGCGGGCGCTGCGTCCCCGGTCGCGAGGGAACCAAGCAGCTGGCCGAACTGCTGCGGGACGTCTACGACGGCGACCTCGAGGACGAGAAGATACGCGAGCTGGGGCGGGTGATGCGCCGGTCGAGTAACTGCCGGACCGGCGCGCACGCGCCACGCCCCGTGACGACCGTCATCGAGAGCTTCGGGCCGGAGGTGCGCGCCCACGCTGACGGCCGCTGTCCGGCCGGGAGTTGCACGGGGGAACTGTGAGCACCGACGACGCGCTCCCCGGCGTGCCTGACTTCGAGGACCCCCAACCCTCGACGCCGGTCACCGCCGAGTTCGACACCGGCACCGCCAACGATCCGGAGGTCGGGACCGACGAGGGACCGACGACCGTGACCGTCGACGGCGAGCCGGTGACGCTGCCCGGCGGATCGACGCTCATCGATGCGATGGAGGCGCTGGACGACGACGTCGTCAGCGTCGACCCCGGTGCCGACGGCGTCTCCGAGGACGCCGACGTGCCCGCACTCTGCTACTACGACCGCGACGGGGACTGCAGCGGGGAGATCGGTCCGCGTAGCGAGTGCCGGACCTGTATGGTCGAGACCGACGAGCACGGCCTCGTGCCGTCGTGTTCGTTCCCGGCCGAGGACGGCCTCGAGGTCCGGACCGACACGCCCGACGCCGCGGAGGCCCGCAGCGTCAACCTCGACCTGGTGCTGTCGAACCACAATCTCCGGTGTACGACCTGCAACGGCAACGGACGCTGCGAACTGCAGGACGCCGCCATCAGCGAGGGCGTCGACCACCCCCGGTACGGCGTCTTCGACGAGCGGGACGCGTACGAGCCCATCGACGACACCTCGTCGTTCATCCAGATCGACCGCAACAAGTGCATCCTCTGTAACCGGTGCGTCGAGGGGTGTAGCGACGTCCAGGTCGAGGGCGTCCTCCGTATCGAGGGCCACGGTGAGGACACCCGCATCGGCTTCCAGTCGGACGCCGAGACGATGCACGACTCCGACTGCGTCTCCTGTGGCCACTGTGCGACGGTGTGCCCGACGGGCGCGCTGACCGAGAAGGGCATCGGCGGCGTCGCGACCCTGCCGCTGCCGGGGTTCACCCAGCGCAACTCCATCGGCAAGGTCATCGAACACGAAGACGTCGAGACAATCGACGAGACGGACGCGCCGAACCGGACGTTCGGCGGGACCGCCGAGGTCGAGGCCGATGGGCTGGAGGGGTTCGTGTCCGCGGCCAAGCGCCGCGCCGGCGACGTGGCCACGGAGTACGGTCACAAGGCGTTCCTGGCCGGCGAGCACACTGCCGAGAGCATCGCCGCAAACACCCTCCCGGAGGGCCGGTTGTTCGACATCGCCGGCGTGGTCAGCGACTACCGGATCGGCAAAATCGACAAGCAAGAGACGACCTGCGGCTTCTGTGCGGTCGGCTGCCGGTTCGAGATGTGGGGCAAGGACGGCGACTCGCTGGGCGTCGTCCCGGTGGACGACCCCGACGACGCGCCGGCGAACAACTTCTCGACCTGTGTGAAGGGGAAGTTCGGCCACGAGTTCGCCAACAGCGAAAAGCGGCTGACGGAGCCGCTCGTCCGCGACGACGACGGCGAGTTCGAGGCCGTCTCTTGGGCGGAGGCTCTCGATCACGTCGCCGACCGGCTGTCGAGCATCCAGGCGGAGGCTGGCGTCGACTCGGTCGGCTGTCTAGCCTCCTCGAAGGGGTCCAACGAGGAGGCCTACCTCGTCCAGAAGTTCGCCCGCCAGGTGCTCGGGACGAAGAACATCGACAACTGCGCGCGGCTCTGTCACTCCTCGACGGTGGCGGCGCTCCAGCAGACCGTCGGCTACGGCGCGATGACGAACCGGATCAACGAGGACGTCGGCGAGGCCGACGCCTACCTCATCAGCGGCTCGAACACGACCGAGTCCCACCCGGTGCTGGCGACCCGAATCAAGCAGAACGTCCGGGACGGCGCCGACTTGGTCGTCTTCGACCCGCGGAGGATCGGCATCGCCGAGCACGCCGACCAGTACACCCGCACCAACCCCGGCTACGACGTCGCTTGGCTCAACGGGATGATGCGGTACATCGTCGAGAACGGCCTCCACGACGAGGCGTTCGTCGAGCGCAACACGAAGAATTTCGATGCGCTGAAAGAGAAGGTCCAGGCGTTCACCCCCGAGAAGGTCGAGGAGCTGGCGGGCGTCCCGCCGGAGGAGTTGGCCTCGGCCGCCGAGACGCTCGCGGCGGCCGACACCGTCGTTTTCGGCTGGGCGATGGGGATGACACAGCAGTCCCACGGCACCGAGAACCTGCTGGCGATGGCGGACCTGGCGCTCCTGCTCGGTCAGCTCGGCAAGCCCGGTGCCGGTCTCTCTCCCTTCCGCGGCCAGAACAACGTTCAGGGCGGCGGCGGCGACATGGGGACGCTACCGGGCAGCCTGCCGGGCTATCAGGACCCCGTCGACGACGAGGTCGGCGAGAAGTTCGCAGACGCGTGGGGCGAGCGCCCGCCCGAGGAGCCCGGCCTCAAGGTGCCCGAGATGCTCGCTGAGGCCCACGAGGGCAACCTGAAAGCGATGTATGTGGTCGGCGAGAACCCGGCCCTCTCGGAGCCGGACATCCAGCACGCCGAAGCGGCGCTGGACGACCTCGGGTTCCTCGTCGTCCAGGACATCTTCATGACCGAGACGGCCGACCACGCCGACGTGGTGCTGCCGGCGGCGACCTCGCCGGAGAAGCACGGCACCTTCACCAACACCGAGCGGCGCATCCAGCGGGTCCGGCCGACGGCCGACCCGCCGGGGGAGGCGCGGCAGGACTGGGAGATAACCCAGGCGCTGGCCCGCCGGCTCGGCTACGACTGGGACTACGACCACCCGCGGGAGGTGATGGACGAGATAAGCGACCTGACGCCCATCTACGGCGGCGTCTCCTACGAGCGGCTCGAGGGCGGCGACGTGCACGGCCTGCAGTGGCCCTGCACCGACGCCGACGACCCCGGCACGCCGTACCTCTACGACCACGAGGAGGGGAACTTCAACTTCGAGGACGGGAAAGCCCGGTTCGTGCCCGCCGACGGCGGCCATCCGGGCGAGATACCCGACGAGGAGTACCCGCTCACGCTCACCTCGGGCCGCGTGCTTTACCACTGGCACACCGGCCAGATCACCCGCCGCGTCGAGGGGCTGATGAGCCACGTCGGCGAGAGCTTCGTCGAGGTCAACCCCGAGACGGCCGACCAACTCGGCATCGGCGACGCGGAGTACGTCCGCGTCGAGTCCCGTCGCGGCTCCATCGTCGTCGAGACGCAGGTCACCACCCGCGTCGGCCCCGGGACGCTGTTCATCCCGATGCACTTCGCCGCCGGCGCCGTCAACAAGCTGACCGGCGAGACGTTCGACCCGACGGCCGGTATCCCGGAGTACAAGATCTCCAGCGTCCGCGTCGATCCGCTCGGCCCGGAGACCGACGAGACCGTGCTGCGCGCGCCCGGCGCCGGCCGGGGTCGCGCCGGCGACGACTGACGCGGACCGTCTTCGGACCGCCGTCGACGCCGCCAATCGCGGCGTGATCGGACGCTCCGACACTCAGCCGTCCGGCGGGACGTTCCGGTTCGACCGGAAGCGGTTCTGTGGGTCCCAGCGCCGCTTCACGTCGACGAGCCGCCCGTAGTTCTCGCCGTAGGCCGCACGGACGCGGTCGCGTCCCTCGTCGGCGGTGAGGACGTTCATCGCCGCCGCGCCGGTCGTGTACGGCCGGACGGCGTCGTGGAACTCGCGGACCCAGGCGACGTGGTCGTCGTCGCGGGCCGGCTCCTCCCAGCGGGCCTCCGCGAGCAGGTGGTGGGTCGCGTCCCGGTGGGGGTAGGCGGTGGCGTCGGTCGGCGGTGCGGTCTCGGCGCCGCTCCGCGGGGAGACGAACACCGTCGCGCCCGACGACGGCGCCCGGGCCGCGTGCTCCCCGATCGTCTCGATGGCCGAATCGGAGAGCGACGCGAGGTACTGGCTCCGCAGGGACGTCCGTATCGAGCCCCGGCTCTCGCCGGCGGCCTGGAACGACGCGTACGACCGCGGGCGGACGCTGTCGGCGATGGGGTCGCCGGCCGTCCGGAGCGGCGCCAGCGCGTCCTCGCCCTCTGTGGGCGGCCCGGCGTAGCACGCGATGCACATCGTCACGCGCGTGCCGTACACCTCCTCCGGGAGGATGTCGGCGGGGTAGACGAGCGGCCCGCCGAGTATCTCCGGGGCGAGCTCATGCAGCGGAACTGGACGGACGTGACGACGCCGACGTTGCCGCCGCCCCGGAGCGCCCAGAAGAGGTCCTCGTTTTCCTCCTCGCTGGCGCGGACGAGGTCGCTGCCGGCGGTTACCACGTCCGCGGCGAGGAGGTTGTCGCAGGTGAGGCCGTGCTTGCGGCTGAGCCAGCCGACGCCGCCGAGCGTCAGCCCGGCGACGCCGATGTTCGGGTCCTGGCCGCCGAGGACCGCCGGCCCGAACGCCTCCGTCTCGTGGTCGACGTCGCCCCAGGTCGCGCCGGGGCCGACTCGCGCGGTCCGCTCGCCCGGGTCGACCCGGACGGCGTCCATCGGCCGGCAGTCCAGCAGTACCCCTCGTCGGGCAATGCATAGCCGGAGACGTGGTGGCCGCCGCTCCGGACGCCCAACTGCAGGTCGTACTCGCGGGCGTCCTCGTAGCCGGCGTCACCCGGCTCGAGGACGTCGCCGCGCGCTCGCTCGCGGAGGGTCGCCGCTGGGTCGTGTGCCGGGTCGGTCACGCGGGAAGCGGGAGGGCGGCCGAGAGTGTTAGAACAGCCCGGATATGTTGCCGTCGTCGTCGATGTCCATGTCGGCGGCGGCCGGCCGCTCCGGCAGGCCGGGCATCGTGAGCGCGTCGGCGGTGAGCGCGACGATGAAGCCGGCACCCGCGGACGGGTAGACTTCGCTGATCTCGAGTTCCCAGCCGCTCGGGGCGCCCTTCCTGCTCGCGTCGTCGCTGAGCGAGTGGAAGGTCTTCGACATACAGACCGGCACGTCGCCGAAGCCGAGGTCTTCCATGCGCTCGATGTCCTCGAGCGCGTCGCCGGTGAACTTGACGCCGTCGGCGCCGTAGATCTCCGTGGCGACGGTGTCGATTTTCTCCTTGATCGGCGCTTCCTCGTCGTAGAGGAACTCGAACTCGTCCTCGTCGCTCTCGTCGACGGCCTCGATGACGTGCTCGCCGAGGTCCTCGCCGCCCTCGCTGCCCTTCTCGAACACCTCGGACTCGGCGACCCGGACGCCGAGGTCCTCCTCGCAGTGGTCCACCACAGTCTGGACCTCCTCGTCGGTGTCGTCCGGGAACCGGTTGACCGCGACGACGACGGGAACGCCGAACTGCTGGAGGTTCGAGACGTGCTTGTCCAGGTTTTCGAACCCGCGCTCGATGGCCTCGGTGCCGGCGTCGTCGATGGCGTCGAAGTCGGCCGGCCACATGTTCTCGCCGTGGTACTTCAGCGCCCGGACCGACGACACGATGACGACCGCGTTGGGCGTCATGTCGCCGAGCCGGCAGACGATGTTCATGAACTTCTCGGCGCCCAGGTCGGAGCCGAAGCCGGCCTCAGTGACGAGGTAGTCGCCCATCCCGTACGCGGCTTTGTCCGCGATGAGCGAGTTCGTTCCGTGCGCGATGTTGGCGAACGGGCCGCCGTGGATGAACGCGGGCGTCCCCTCGATGGTCTGGACGACGTTCGGTTTGATCGCGTCCCGGAGCAGCATCGCGGCCGGACCGGTCGCCTCGATGTCCTCGACCGTGACCGGGTCGCCGTCCTCGTCGTAGGCGAGGATGATGCGACCGACCCGCTCCTTGAGGTCGCCCATACCGTCCGCCATACAGAGGGCGGCCATGAGCTCCGAGGCGGCGGTCAGGAGGAAGCTGTCCTCGCGAGGCGTTCCGCCGGTCTTGCCGCCGAGGCCGATCACCATGCTCCGGAGCGCCCGATCGTTCATGTCGATGGCCCGGGGCCACCGGACGTCGGTGACGTCGACGTCGAAGTCCTCGTCCCCCGTCAGTTTGGCGTCCAACATCGCCGAGATGAGGTTGTGCGCCGAGGTGAGCGCGTGCAGGTCGCCGGTGAAGTGCAGGTTGATGTCCTCCATCGGAAGCACCTGCGAGCGGCCCCCGCCGGCGGCGCCGCCCTTGACACCGAACACTGGCCCGAGCGACGGTTCGCGGATCGCGATCATCGCCTCCTCGCCGAGGTGGTTCAGCGTCTGTCCCAGTCCGACGGTCGTGACCGTCTTCCCCTCTCCCTTGGGGGTCGGCGTCATCCCGGTCACGAGTACGAGGTTGTTCTCCCGGTCCGCGGCCTCGTCCCGAAGCCGATCGAGGGCGTGGTGTTTGACTTTCGCCGTGTACTCGCCGAAGTACTGGAGGTCGTCGAGGCCGAGGCCCCACGGTTCGACCAGCTCCCAGATCGGCTCCATCTCGGTCGACTGTGCGATGTCGTAATCCGTCGGTATCGGTTCGTTAGTATCTGTCACGTTTTCGTACATCCCAGCATCGCCGTATGAAGGTTAGCATATCTGCTAACACTCGGATAGGATGTGTTTGCGACGCCCCGCGGTGTGTCCCGCAATGAGTGACGCCTCGTTGACGGGATGAGATTTGCCCGGAAAATCGGCGCTCACCAGAGTTCGGCGGCGTCACGGATCGCGTCCCGCGCCCGCTTCGCACAGTCCCGCTTGCCGCGCCCGAAGTGCACGGTGTTCTCGTCGACCGGCGTCGAGAGGAACCCACCCTCGTCGTTCTCGACGCCGGCCTGTTCGATCTGGAGGTAGCTGATGACGAGTCGCCCCTCGTAGGTGATGTCGCGAACGTCACCGATCCGGATCTGCTTGTCGGCGAACTTCGAGCGGCCCGGACGCTCGATGTGGATCCGCTCGTCGTAGACGTGTAGCGTCCCGTCTTGGAACCCACAGGAGACGAGTGGGTTCGAGTCGGGTGCGTCGTCGTGCATCGCGTCCGATCCGTCGGACGATCCCGGAACGTCGATCATTACGTCGTGGTCAGACCCAGAGCGGCGAAAAGGTTGTCCATGCAACGAGTGGGACGTGCCGTTCGGACGACCCATGGTAAACGTGTGACATACCCGTGTCTGATATTAACAAACAGAACAATACTACCGTGTTTTGAAAAGATATTTTCAAAATCCTCAAGACCCCTCGGTTCATATATAGTAGTATGACGGAGCCAACAAGCAAACGTCAAAAGAACGGTGCCGAAGACGAGTTCGTGAACTACATGCCGGGCATGCCGAGGCTGTCGAGCGAGCCGGGTCGGATCGAACGGTTCGTGACCCGTCTGTTCCGCCGTCGTGGCCCGCTTCGCGCCGTGTTCCGCGACCGGGACGAGTAGAACCGCCGTCGCCTCGCCCGCAGAACAGAATCGCCGGTCCCGTCCGCACAAAGGTTTATGCGCGGTTGCCTCCACATTTTCATATCCGGCGGGAACCGGAGCGGAAGATCATGTCATCACTCATCGGCGGAGCGCAGAACTGCAAACGATGCGGACACGAGGTAGAGAGCGGGCACGATACCTGTCCGAGCTGCTATTTCAACCCGAAGTCCAAGGGGCTTCGGGTCGCCCTCGCGCTGTTGATGGCCGTTATCATCCTGATGACGGCCGTGCTACTGCTCCCGTTCCTGTCACTGTTGTTCGTCAGGCTCGCTGGAGTCGCATTCCTCCTTGCCCTACTCGTGTTCGTCATCTCGTTCGTGTCGACCCCCTACCGGTTCGGATCCCTGTTCCTCTGGTTTTGAGCGCCGACGAGCGGTCACGTCCTCGCGTTCCCCGGCCCGTCGACCGCTCTCCGGGAACTCCTCGTTCGAAACGCTACTCGTCACGCGTCCGTCCGGTGAGGTCACTCGACGCGGACAGCAATTACGCTAGCGGGAGTCAAACGAACGACGTAGCGGGGATCAAACGAACGACGGCCACGGACGAGAACCGCTATCGGCCGAGCCGTTCAGTGCGCCACGATTCGGTGTCCGGCGTTTGGTTGAACGTGTAGATGTGGATCCCCCTGATCTTGTAGTGATCGTCGTCCGCGTACGGCGCGAGCCCGTCGATGAGGTCGTCGGGCTTGTACACCCCCCGCGATCCGACGAGCTGCCTTACGAAGCCGAGTATGCCGGTCGTCTTCCGAAGGAACTTGATCGAGTCGCCGACGCCGACCTTCTGTGAGATCTGCATCAGGCGCTGGTAGTTCATCACGCCCGGGATGCCGACCTCGACGGGGAGGTCGACGCCGTCGTCGCGGATGTCGTCGATCCACTCGAGCACGGCGTCGGGGTCGTAACAGAGCTGTGTGACGAGGTAGGTCGCGTACGGGCTTTTCTTCGCCATCGCGTCGGACAGGGCCTCCGCGTCGAGGAAGTCGTGTCCCTCGGGATATCCGGTGATGCCGACCTCGTCGAAGGAGTGGCCCAACTCGTCGAGAGCGACCAACAGGTCGTGTGCGGACTCGAACTCGCCGGCGGGCTCCTCGCGGTCGCCGCCCGGCACGAAGATGTCCGTCACGCCGGCGTCGGTGAGGCGCTCGGCGATCTCATCGAGGTGGTCGCGATCCTCGACGTAGCGCGCGGCGATGTGCGGCGAGACGTCGTATCCGAGTGCGGCCGCCTGCTCGGTGCGCTCGACCGTGGTGTCGATCCCGAGCTGTGGAGACGTGGTGACGGCGATCGTCGCGTCGTCCGGCAGGTGCCGGATCTCGTCCTCGAAGCTCTCGAACGGCATCAGTTCGAATCGTGCGTCAGTGAGAAGCGCTCCGACGCCGTCACTCCGCTTGATCGCTTGCGTTCCAGCCGACATTACTGGTCATACGTAAGTGGTAGACCTATTTCCATCTGTGGGTTCCCCAGTCAACCAGTTTAAATGGTAGTCGTTACCATTACTCGTTCGACGCCCGGATCGCCGCGTAGCGCCGTCCGATCGCGGCTCGAATCGGGTCGCAGCGTCATCCGCTCGCGGTCGTACACTGCCGAACGCGTGCGGCGGCCTCTTCGTAGGTAACCTCCCTGTCGGGGGCTTTAGAGAGGCGGCACATCACGAGGTCTAGGAGGTCGAGTTGGTCCAGCAGTTCCCGGGCGTAGCCGTCGTCAAGGTCGAGGTCCCGTCTGACCTCGTAGACGGTCGACGACCGCACGACCGACTCGATGACATCTCCGATCTCGACGTCGTCCGGCAGGCCGATACCGTCGGCGACGAGTTTGGCGTCGGGGAACGACCGCCGCGAGTCCTCCTCCGTGGACGGTTCCACGGAGGAAGACTCCACGGGGGACCCGTCCCGTTCGGACGCCTCATCCCGTTCCGACGGTCCGTCCGCCGTCCCCTGATCGGTCCGCCCGTCTGTGGTCGCCGTCTCGTAGGCGGTCGGCTCGTGGACCCCGGCGTCGATCATGTACCGCCGGACCGTCTCGGCGGAGACGTCCATCGCGATCGCGTCCCGCATCTCGGAGAACGTATCGCACTCCGCGTAGAGCGCCCGGAGGTACTCGACGTCCTCGTACGGCGGCATCGACTCGTCGCGGACCGCCTCCACGCCGTCACTCGGGCCACTCTCGGACAGGTCACTCTCGGACGGGTCACTCTCGGACAGGTCACTCTCGGACGGGTCACTCTCGGACGGGTCACCACCGGCCGGATCACTCCCGACCGGATCAGTCTCGGACGGGTTACTCTCTGCCGGTTCGACATCGCCGACGGCGTCGGTGACGGCCTCACGGCGAGCGTGTTCGACCATCGATCCGCCGTTGCCGTCTGTGACGGCGTCGCCCGTCACACGACCCTCCGATTCCGCAGGCCCGGCGGCTGGAGGATCGATGGTCAGGTCGAGGTCCACTTCGAGCGCCCCGTGCGTGACCTCGACCGTTCGTCCGCTCACCTCGACGGTCGCCGCCGTCGATGTCGGGAGCGGAACCAGCTCCGGCACCGTCAACTCGACCGCGAGCCCGCCGTCGTCGGTGAGCGACGTGGCCTCCACGGTCGGCTCCCGGTCCGTCTCGTCAGTCGGCGTCGAGCGGAGAGGCACCAGCACCTCCATATCGACGCGGAGCGTGGAGCCGTCCGTCGTCGCCTCGACGTTCCGGACCGACCTGCCGCGCGACTGCTGGTTCCCGACGAGCGTCGAGAGGACGTCGAAGGTGGTCTGGAGCCCCATGACAATGCTATTCTATGACATAACGTATAATAAGCGTGCGTGGGGAATACTGAACCCGTTTAATATAATAATCGAATACGTGAAGCTCTTTAAACCGGCGGCACGGGGTGTCGACGCCTGTTCGCCGAGTCTCACCCGCGGGTCGCGACCGCCGCGAGACGCTCCCCCTCGACGACGACCCCGCGAGCCAGCGAGTAGACGACGCCGGCCTCGGAGACGGTGACGGTCCCGAGGCGTTCGAACGAGGTCGGACGGTACACCGCACCCAGCGTGTCGCCCGCCTCGAGACGGTCGCCGACCGCGACCGACCGTCGGGGCTCAAACAACCCCGACTCCTCGGCGATGGTGTGTTCGAGACTGTTCCGGAGCACGGTCTGAACCGCCGGTGCGGACGGTTCTCCCTCGAGGACCCGCATCTCCCGGAGTACGTTCATGACGCCGCTAACGCCGGTTTCGACGGCCGACCGATCGACCGTTCGACTGTTCGATAGCTCCGCGGTGATCGCCGGGATCCCGACGCGCTCCGCGGCGTCCCGGAGCATCCCGGTGGGCCCCTCGTCCGGGTCGGCGAGCAGGTACTCCGTCCCGAAGGCCCTCGCGAGCCCGCGCGCATCGGAGCCCTCTCCGAACCTGACGTGTGCCAGCATGTCCGGCGTCCCGGTGTGGAGGTCGACGACCGCGTCGGCGTCGGTCACCAGCTCCCAGAGCCGGGCGGCCACCCGTTCCTGGAAGCTGCCGGTTTCGTCGCCCGGCCAGACCCGGTTCAGGTTCGCGTTCCGCGCGTCGTACGCCGTCGGCGTGACGTACGACCGGTGATCGAAGGCCAGCGGGTTCGCCACCGGCACGGCGACGACGGTGCCCGCGAGGTCAGCCTCGATGAGCCGCTCGTGGAGGTGCCGCAACGTGACCGGCCCGTTGAGTTCGATACCATGTTGTGCCGCCTGCAGGTAGACGGTCGGCCCGCTGCCCCCCGCGTACCGGTGGACCGTTGCGTCGACGGTCGCGCCGGAGGGATGTCGGCTGAGGCGGCGGTCGGTCGTCGTATGAGTTACCGGCTCGTACTCCATGGTCTGACCCGGCGGTACAGGGGCAAAAGCCCCGGGCTCACCCTCGTTCGTCGAGGGGTCGTGATCCCCTCGCGGACCGTCGCGACCGATCGCCACGGGAAACGGGAGGGACGCGACGGACATCGAACGCCGACGCGACGGACGCCGAGATGGGACACCAGACGACTCGAGCGAGGCGGGCGACGGCCGCGAAACCACATTCTGACAGGAGCCGGACGGGTTGAGGGGAAACGGGCCCCAAAGACGGCCTATGCGACAATTATATTCCGCCGCCATAGCGAGATACAGTCGTATTTATGCAGCCCACAGAAAGCCTGCCGACGCAGGCCGACACCGTCGTCATCGGTGCCGGAATCGTCGGCTGCAACGTCGCGTACCAGCTCACGAAACTCGGTCGGGAGGACATCGTGGTCGTCGATCAGGGCCCGATGCCGACCACCGGCGGGTCTTCGACGCACGCGCCGGGGATCATGTTCCAGACCGCGGAGCCGAAGACGCTCAGCCAGTTCGCCGACTACAGCCGAGAGCTCTACTCGGAGCTCGAGGGCGCCGACGGCAAGCAGGCGTACAACGAGACGGGCGGCATCGAGGTCGCCCGCAGCGAGGAGCGAATGGCGTTCCTCCAGCGGCGGGTGGAGGCGGCGAAGGCGTGGGGGATCCCGGATCCGCAGCTGCTCTCCCCCGAAGAAGTGACCGAGCACCTCCCGCTGGTCGACGAGGAGCGCATCCTCGGCGGCTACTACTCGCCGACCGACGGGCAGGTCTCCGGCGTCATCGCCTGCGACGCGCTGGCGCGGGCCGCGATAGACCGGGGGGCGACGTTCGTTCCGCACACGCGCACGGAGGACGTCGAAACGGCCGACGGCGGGGTTCAATCGGTCGTCACCGAGAACGGCACCATCGAGTGCGACGACGTCGTCGTCGCGACGAACATCTGGGCGCGGCAGCTCGGCGAGAAGCTCGGCGTCCACCTGCCCGTGACGCCGGTCGAACACCAGTACACGATGACGGAGTCGCTCGACGAACTGGGCGACGCCGCCGTCGACGTCGCGAACCACCCGCTGTTCGAGAACTACCGCAACGTCTCCGGCGAGAAGGCGAAACGGTTGCTCGTCGGGCCGGACCGTCCGATCCTGCGCGATCAGGACAACGCGATGTACTTCCGGACCCACGGCGATTCCTACGGCATCGGCTCGTACAACCACGAACCGATCGTGCCGGATCCGATGGAGCTCGGCGGCAACGATCCGGACGGCGAGCAGGGATCGGTCCACGAGTTCACCGACCAGCACATGAACAACGCGACCCACCCGGACCGACCGCACAAGTCCCCCCGGCAGGCCAGCGACGAGCTGCTGCCGGCGACAGAGGGGAAGGAGCTCGAGTTCAAGTACAACGGGATGTTCGCCGAATCGCCGAACGGCCTGCCGGTCATGGGTCCGGTCCAAGAGTGCGACGGGCTCTGGACCGCGGCAGCGATCTGGGTGACCCACGCCGGGGGCGCCGGAAAGGCGCTGGCGGAGTGGATGGTGAACGGGGTCCCGCGGCTCGACGACGGCCCGATCGACCTCGCGGACAGCGACGTGAACCGGTTCGACGCCCACGAGGGGTCGTGGGACTTCGCCCGCGACATCGGCGCCGAGGAGTACCGCATCGTCTACAACGTCATGCACCCCAAGTGGGTCTGGACGGACAAACAGCGGGACATCCGGCGGACGCCCATGTACCACACCCACAAGGAGATGGGCGCGGAGCTGTGGGCCGAGGCGGGCTGGGAGGAACCGCAGTGGTTCGAGTCCAACGCCGACCTCGTCGACCGGTACGCCGACCGGATCCCCGACCGCGACGGCTGGGAGGGGAAGTACTGGTCGCCGATCGAGGGCGCGGAGGCCCTGCACGTCCGCGACGCCGTCGGGCTCCACGACATGACCTCGTTCAACAAGATCGAGGTCATCGGCAGCGACGCCGAGGCGTTCCTCGGGCGCCTCTGTACGAACGCGATCGACCTCGACGTCGGCGACATCACGTACACGCTGCTGTGTAACGAGGGCGGGGGCGTCCGGGCCGACATCACCGTCACCCGGACCGACGACGACCGCTATCTCCTGTTGACGACCGGCAGGGAGGTCGGGAACAACCACGTCGCATGGGTCCGCAACCACTCCCCCGACGACGTGGTCGTCAACGAGGTCACGTCCGACCTCGCGGCGATGGTCTGTACCGGTCCCGACGCTCGAAAGGTCCTCTCGAAGGTGATTGACACCGACCTCTCCGACGAGGCCTTCCCGTTCTACACGAGCCAGGAGACGTTCGTGAACAACGTTCCGGTGCGGGCGATGCGGCTCTCGTACGCGGGCGAGCTCGGCTGGGAGCTCTACACCCCCTCCGAGTACGGCGAGCAGCTCTGGGAGCACGTCCTCGAGGCCGGCAAAGAGTACGACATTCGCCCGTACGGCAACGGCGCGCTGAACGCGCTCCGCATCGAGAAAGGGTTCCGGCTCTGGGGCGAGGACCTCCACACCGAGCACAATCCCTACGAGGCGGGCCTCGGGTGGGCCGTCGACCTCGACACCGACTTCATCGGCAAGGCGGCCGTCGCCGCCGCCGCGGACGGGGATAACATCAGCCACGAGGTCGCCTGCCTGACGCTCGACGACGAGACCGCGACGATCCTCGACGACCGACCGGTGCTTGATGGCGACGAGGCGATCGGCTACGTCCACAGCGCCGAGTACGGCTACACGGCCGGCGCCTGCGTCGCGTACACGTACCTGCCGCCGGAGTACGCCGAGCCGGGCACCGAGGTCGACGTGCTCTTCGAGGGCGACCGCTACGCCGCGACCGTCCGCGAGGAGCCGCTGGTCGACTGAGGGATCGGAGCACCGCTGGATCCCGGGTCGTGCCCCGTCGGGTCACAGATCGTTTCCCATCGCTGTCACGTTGTGGTTTGCCACCGGGGACGTGAGACGGTCCGGTCGTCGCCGGACACCCCGATACCGCCGCACGCTACCGGTTTCCCCGTTCTTCGCCCGTATTTACCGATGTATTTATGAGACGGACACGGCCATTCTTTGAGAGAACTAATGTCTAGCACGAAGCCTCCCACGAAGGCCAAGACCGTCGTCATCGGCGCGGGTGCCGTCGGCTGCAGCGTCGCCTACCACCTGAGCGAACTCGGGGCCGAGGACGTGGTCGTCGTCGACCAGGGGCCGCTCCCCGTCACGGGCGGGTCGTCGGTCCACGCGCCCGGGATCATGTTCCAGACGTCGCCGTCGAAGATACAGACGAAGACGGCCCACTACACGAGCCGGCTGCTGTCCGACGCGGGCGTGTACGACGAGGTCGGGGGCATCGAGTTGGCCCGGAGCGAGGAGCGGATGGACTTCCTGCGCCGGCGCGTCGAGTGGGCGACCGCCTACGGCCTGCCGGAGCCCGAGCTACTGTCGCCCGAGGAGGTGACCGAACACCTCCCGCTGGTGAACGAAGAGGAGATCTTGGGCGGCTACTACTCGCCGACCGACGGCCGCGTCGACGGCATCAGCGCGCTCCAGTGGTACGTTGAACACAGTTCCGCGGACTTCTACGGGAACGTCGAGGTGACGGACATGGAGGTCACCGGCGGCGAGATCGGCGCGGTCGTCACCGACGACGGCCGCATCGAGTGCGATCGGTGCGTCATCGCGACGAACAACTGGGGGTACCAGACGGGTCAGCTCGCGGGGCTGGACCTCCCGATCGCGCCCGTCGAGCACCAGTACGTGGTCACGGAACCGATGGAGGAGCTGGCCGACGCGGACAGCAACGTCGGCGAGAACACGTCTGGGCTCGACGTGCCCGGCAACCGCGACATCCAGGAGCAGATGAGCGAGGGGCCGCACCGACCGGTCGGCCGCGATCAAGACCACTCGCTGTACTTCCGGACCCACGGCGACGCCATCGGCCTCGGGTCGTACAACCACGAGACCCTGTCCGTCGACCCGGAGGCGATGGGAACGAACACCGAGGACAGTCAGGCGTCGGTCCGCGGCTTCACCGAGGAACACTGGACGAAGCCGACTCATCGGTACCGCGACAAGTCGGCGAAGCAGGCGTTCGACGAGCTCCTGCCGGCGACCGCCGACGCCGAGTACGCCGCCACGGAGAACGGCATCTTCGTGTTCACGCCGGACGGGATGCCCGCGGTCGGCCCGACCGAGGTCGACGGCCTCTGGTCCGGGCTGGCCATCTGGTGGACCCACTCGGGCGGCTACGGCCGCATCATCGCCGAGTGGATGGAGAACGGCGTCCCGCGGCTCCCGTCGGGTCCCGTCGACACCGGCGGCATCCACGTGCGACGGTTCGAACCCCACGCCGGCGAGACGGACTACTTCGTCGACCGGGGAGACACCCGCTACGAGCAGGTGTACATGAACGTCGAACCGCGGTGGCAACCCGACGACCACCGCGGGCTGCGGACGAGCCCCTTCTACGCCCAACAGCAGGCTCTCGGGGCGGAGTTCTACCAGTCCGGGGGCTGGGAGACGCCGCAGTGGTACGAGTCCAACGCCGACCTCGTCGACCGCTACGCCGACCGGATCCCCGAGCAGGACGGCTGGCAGGGGATCAACCGGTCGGCGATAGAGGGCGCGGAACACCTTCACACCCGCGAGAAGGTATCGATGTTCGATATGACGACGTTCAGCTCCATCACGGTGGAGGGCGACGGCGCCGGCGAGTTCCTCCAGCGGATGTGCAGCAACGACGTCGACATCGAGGACGGACAGGTCCGGTACTCGCTGCTGCTGAACGAGGGCGGCAACATCCTCGCGGACGTGACGGTCGTCCGACTCGACAGCGAGGAGTACATGGTCACGACCGGCGGCGGCAACTCGCCGGGCATCCACGGCGGCTGGCTGGAGGACCACGCCCCGGAGACGGTGTCGGTTACTATCGAGGAGAGCGCCCGGTCGACAATCGGTCTGTGGGGCCCGAAGTCCCGGCTCCTGCTCCAGCGGTGTACGAACGCCGACGTCAGCGACGAGGACTTCGGCTACTTCACGGCCAAGCAGATCTACGTCGGCGAGGTGCCGGTCGTCGCGCTGCGGGTCTCCTACGTCGGCGAGCTCGGCTGGGAGCTGTGGGCCCCGAGCGAGTACGGGCAGCGGCTCTGGGAGACGCTGTACGAGGCCGGCCGGGACCTCGACGTGCGGGCGATGGGCGGGGGCGCCCTGGAGTCGATGCGGCTCGAGAAGGGCTTCCGACTGTGGGGAACCGACATCGACACCGACTCGAACCCCTACGAGGCCGGGCTCCCGTTCGCGGTGGACATGGACACCGACTTCGTCGGTAAGGAGGCGCTGCAGGCGGCCCGCGAGGAGGGCATCGACGACCGGATCGTCCCCCTCACGCTCGACGACTCGACGGACGTCATGCTGAGCGGACGGCCCGTCATGATCGACGGTGAGGCCCAGGGGTACGTCCAGGCGGGCGATTACGGCTACTCGATCGGGGAGTCCGTCGCCTACACGTACCTCCCCGACGAGTACGCCGAGGCCGGCACGTCCGTGCAGATACGCTGTGAGGGCGAGACGTACGACGCGACGGTGCGCGGCGAACCGCTCTTCGACGCCGAACGAGACAAGATCCTCCGATGAGCGCCAGTATCACGGACCCGACCGTCCAGTTCGCCCGATGACCAGCACGAACTCAGACGACCTCCCCGTCACGTACGCGGACATCGAGCGGGCCCGCGACCGGCTCGACGACGACACCGTCGTCAAGCAGACGCCGATCGAGCGGAGTTCGTCGCTCGACGAGTTCGTCGGTGGGGAGGTGTACCTCAAGATGGAACACCTCCAGTGGACCGGCTCGTTCAAGACGAGGGGGGCGTACAACAAGATCCGCAACGAGGTCGAGGCGGGCGTCGACTCGTTCGTCGCCGCGAGCGCCGGCAACCACGCGCAGGGCGTCGCGCTCGCGGCCACGAAGTGCGGCGCGGAGTCGACGGTCTTCATGCCGGAGAACGCCCCGCAGGCGAAGGTCGAAGCGACCCGGGGCTACGGCGCGACCGTCGAACTCGTCGGCCGGGACTTCCAGGAGACGATGGCACACGCCCAGTCGGCCGTCGAGGGCACCGACGCGGGGTTCGTGCACGCGTACGACGACGTCGACATCATCGCGGGGCAGGGCACCCTCGGGATCGAGATGTACCACGACCTTCCGAACGTCGACACCGTCGTCGTCCCCATCGGCGGCGGGGGATTGATAAGCGGCGTCTCGACGGCGATCAAACACCTGTCGCCGGAGACGAGGGTCGTCGGCGTGCAGGCCACCGGCGCCGAGACGGTCCACGAGAGCCTGGACAAGGGGTTCCCGGTGACCCTCGAGGAGGTCAACACGATCGCCGACGGGATCGCGACCGGCGGCATCTCCGAGACGACGCTCCGGATGATCCAGCAGAACGTCGACGAGGTCGTCACCGTCACCGACACCGAGATCGCCCGGGCGATACTGCTGTTGATGGAGCGGGCCAAACAGGTCGTCGAGGGGTCCGGCGCCGCCTCCGTCGCGGCCGTCCTGAGCGACGACCTCGACGTCAGCGGCGAGACGGTGATGCCGCTGCTCTGTGGCGGGAACCTGGACATGACGCAGCTCCGGACGGTGCTCATCTACGCGCTGGCGGCCCGGAAGCAGATCCTCCGTATCCGCGTCCGGATCGACGACCGGCCCGGACGACTGGAGGAGATATCCGGCGTCATCGCCGACTGGGACGCCAATATCCACGACGTCAGACACGACCGATCGGTCGACGACCTCGACGTCGGGGAGGCGTACCTCGTCTTCGACGTCGAGACGAGCGGCGCGGAACACGCGGCCGACATCATCGACGGCATCGCCGCGGAGGGGTACGAGGTCGACGTGGTCAACCACCGGTCGGACGTCTAACGCCGCGTCGCCGAGGAGGGTTTTGATTAGTCTCCGTCCCCTCGATCGGGTATGGACCACGAGACACAGTCGGTCGCCGCTCTCCTCTCCGACGTCGCGTCGGCGTCGGTGTCACCGGCCAGCGGCACCGTCGGCGGCGTCGTCGGGGCGATGGGGACGTCGCTCTGTGAGATGGTCTGTATTCACCTGCAGGAGGCGGACCTGAACACCGACGCCGACCTCGCCGAGCTCCGGCGGACGCTCGAGTCGGATCGAGAGCGCCTGTTGACGCTCGCGGAGGCGGACGCGGCGGTCGTCGAGGCGGTGTTCGGCACGAACGGGGTCGACGAGGATCCGACGATGGACGAACGAGCGACGGGGGTGCCGCTCGCGCTCGCCGAGACCTGTCTGGCCGTGCTCGAGACGGCGACGGTCGTGACCGGGGCGGCGGACCGTCCCGTCGTCGTCGACGCCGGGATCGGCGCGTCCTTCGTCGACGCCGCGCTCCGGAGCGCGCTCTTCACCGCGCGGATCAACGCCGCGTCGGCCGACGACGAGTCGTTCCGCGCGGAGACGGAGCGCCGCGCGACCGACATCGAGGCGGCGGCGGACGACGCGGTCCGACTGGCGACGCAGAACGCGGGGACCGACCGAATCGACCGCTCGGCGGAGTAGGTCGACACGGCCGAAGCGCTTAGGAGCGTGGTCGTGGTACGCCAAGGCGGCCAGAGGGAATGTCAGTAGAGTTCCGAACGCTGATCCGCGGGTTCATGTGCGTCGGTGGGGTCGTCTTCGCGGTCTCGGGCGCGGTCACGGGATCGCTGTTCGAGGTGGTATTCGGTGTGTTCGCCGCGGTCCTCGGCGGATTCGGGCTGTGGTGGGACCACCGCGAATCGTCGGACGAGACGTAGCTCGTCCCCCGATCCGTCTCCCGGGAGCGGGCCGCTGGGCTCGACGGCGGCGCGACCGTCGCGAGATCCGTCGACGGGGTCCGAACCGGGGTCGCCCTGCGGCCACCGCGTTTCCCCGCCTCTTCACCGGGAGCCGGAGGCCGTTCCGGGCTGCGGAACGTATAAACGACCCGCACGACGTACTGCAGACGATGGACGACCTCGTCCCGAAGGGAGCCACCGTTCTCGCGGTCCTGTTCGCAGTGGGTGCCTTCGTCACGCTGTTCGCGCAGCGCCCGGTCGTCGCCGGCACCCTCTTCGTGTTCACCGCGTTCTCGATCTATATCAGGGAGACCAATAAGTGAAAGAACACTTCGGGGCCGCAGGACGGGTCCGAACGGGCTGATCGGGGGATGCCCCGTATCGACCCGCCCTGCGGCCCCGACCGGACGCCGAGCGGCCCCAGTCGAGTCGCGTATTGCACAACATGTCTGAGATGTGTTATACCCGAACCTATTTCATTTGTACTGAGTGATATCAGTTCGCACCTATGTTCGAGAACATTCTCATCGCTACCGACGGAAGCGAACAGTCGGAGGCATCCGTTAGCAAGGGGCTCGACTTGGCGGAGTCGCTCGGCTCACACGTGCACTCGGTGTACGTGGTCGAAACGGAGGCGACCTACATTCTGACCGTCGGGCTGGGCGACGACGAGATGGAGGAGTACAAGCAGTACGGCGAGGAGACGGTCACTGGCGTCGTCGATCGGGCGGCGGATCGCGGCCTCGACGGGACCGGCGTGGTCCGAACCGGTAACGTCGCCGCCGAGATCGTGGAGTACGCCGAGAACAACGACATCGATCTCATCGTAACGGGCAAGCAGGGACGGGGCGCGATAAGCAAGTACATCGGGAGTACCGCCGAGAAGGTCGCACGGATGTCGGACGTCCCGGTGACGATCGTCGGGAAGGGTGCCAAGTGAGTCATCGACGCGACGGGATCCGAACGGGACGACCGCGCCATCGCACGGGCCGGCCCTGACGCTCCCGAGAGCGACGCTTCCGTTTTATTCGGACATGGATCCCGCTCCGATCGTTTGTAATACTCTTCAGGCTGCAACCCCTAGGGCGTCGTATGGACATGATCGTCGTACAGATATCGTCCGACCTCCTCAGCGGGGCGTTCACGCTCGCGGTTATCGCGGGGGGACTCCTGCTTCTCGGCGGGCTCGTCTCCTTCGGCGTCTTCATCTACCGATCTGTCAAGGGCGACGGCATGCGTGATCCCCAGGAAGTCGCTCCGGAGAAAGCGACCGATTCCGACGAGGTCACCGAGGGCAACCCGGACGACGAGTGGGACTACTACTGACGCGATCGGGTTACCGTTCCGCCGGAGCGCGTTCGCGGCGAGACGGCGGGACCACTCCGCGGAGCGACGCATCACGGCCTGCTCGATACCTACCGATGACCGCGGTGAGCGCGTCGAAATCGAGTCCGAGAGGGCTCACGCGGCGGCGTCTCCTCGGGTGATCCCGATCCGTGCGGACTGAGTCCGAACCACGAAATGCACGTAAACCGACAGTATGTGTTGCTCGGAGCGGATACTGTTGTTCGAAACAACAAGTTCCTTTTTATTTATATTATCCGAAGCATACTTACGGGTACGGCCAAGCCACCTTACGTGTCAACACCACTCATGCGTATGGATAACGCGTATGATGCGTGTACAGCACAACCAGACCGAAGATAACGATCCAAATCATGACGAACAAACGGCGACGTACCACGATTACGAGGGAGGTATCGTATGAGTGATAGCGAAGACGACGGAGGATTCGGTGGTGAAGGCCTCCAGGTAGAGCTGTTCAACGCGGATACCGACCGTGAGCCGGGCGACACGAACAAGCAGTTCAGCATCGGGGACACGAAGGTCCTCGACGTCCACCCGCAGGTGTTCAGCATCTCGGCGTTGGTGATCGTCGCGTTCATTGGATTATCACTGGCGTTCCCGGACCAAGCGAGTACGCTCTACAACGACGTACGGACCGGTATCTCGGAGGTCTTCGGTTGGTTCTTCATCCTGGTCGCGAACGTGTTCATCGTGTTCATGGTGTACCTCGCCCTGAGCAAGTACGGAAAGATCAGGCTCGGGGGAGTCAACGCTGACAAGGAGTTCAGCGACATCTCATGGGTCGCGATGCTGTTCAGCGCCGGGATGGGGATCGGCCTCATGTTCTTCGGCGTCGCGGAGCCGGTCTGGCACTTCTTCGACCCGCACTTGGGTGCAGAGAGCGCGTCGCAGGCTTCGGCGCAGGTGGCTATGGCAGTCTCGTTATACCACTGGGGTTTCCACCCGTGGGCGATATACGCGCTCGTGGGACTGTCGCTGGCGTTCTTCTCGTTCAACCGCGGTCTGCCGTTGACCTTCCGGTCGATCTTCTGGCCGGTTCTGGGTGAACGCATCTACGGGTGGCCCGGCCACATCATCGACATCCTGACCGTGTTCGCGACGTTGTTCGGGCTGACGACCTCTCTCGGGTTGGGGGCCCAACAGATAAACGCCGGACTCAATTTCCTCGGCGGAAACGTCGGTGCGGCGCCCGCGGTCCCGTTCGGAACGCCCGTCCAGGTCGCGATCATCGCCGGCGTGACCGCGGTCGCCGTGTTATCGGTCGCGGCGGGACTCGACGGCGGCGTCCGGCGGCTCAGCAATCTGAACCTCTTCTTGATGTTCACGTTGCTGACGGCGGTCATCGTCCTCGGTCCCACCCTGTTCATCTTCGAGATGATCCCGCAGGGGCTCGGACAGTACTTCGGGAACTTCTTCGACCTCGCGTTCTACGCGGGTGCGGTCACCGAGCCGTACTTCCAGGGGTCGGCCTACTACGGCCCCGGCGGAGACGGCGAGGGACTGTTCCTCGTCGACTGGACCGTGTTCTACTGGGCGTGGTGGATCGCCTGGTCGCCGTTCGTGGGGATGTTCATCGCCCGGATCTCGAAGGGGCGCACCGTCCGTGAGTTCATCAGCGGGGTGCTCATCCTGCCGGTGCTGTTCTCGGTGCTCTGGTTCGCGGCCCTCGGCGGGAGCGCACTCAGCATCGAGCTGTCCAGCGGTGCCGTGAGCGCCGCGATGTTCGCGGAAGGAGTGCAGGTGCCGAGAGCAGTCGCCCTGTTCTCGATGCTCCAGCAACTGCCCGGGACGATAATCCTGTCCTCGCTCTCGGTGCTCCTCGTGGCGACGTTCTTCATCACGTCGTCGGACTCGGGGTCGCTGGTCATCGATCACCTGACCTCGGGCGGCAAGCACGACGCGCCCGTCGCGATGCGCGTCTTCTGGGCCGTCACCGAGGGCGTCGTCGCCTCGACGCTGCTCATCGCCGGCGGCTCGCAGGGGCTAGCCGCGCTCCAAGCCGCGGCCATCTCGACCGGCTTACCGTTCGCGTTCATCCTCGTGTTCATGATGTACGCGATCAAGAAGGGACTGGACACCGAGTACCAGATCCTCGAGTCGAAGGAGTTCCAGGAGCGCGTCCAGGAGATGGCCGAGGAGGGCGAAGTCGTCATCGAGAGAGAGGGCGGCGAGGTCGTTACCGACATCACGAGCGGGGAGGGTGAACCGGGCGACTGATCGTCCGCGGTTCACCTCGTAGCGCGTCGGAAGCAGCCTCGTTTCGCTTCTTTTTGACCGTCACGGCGCCGCAGCGGCGCGTCACGCACTCGAGCGTTCCGTTAGGACCTATCGGACTCGTCGGACTCGTCTTCGACCATCACCCGCGTGAGGTTGGTCTCGTCGGTATCGTAGCCCAACCATAAACCAAGAAACACCGCGACCGAGAGGACGTACACCGGAAAGAGCACGAGGGTCACCGTCGTGTGAAGCGGGTCCGTCACGGAGAGCACGTTGGCCCAGTAGAGGAGCGCGACGCAGGCGACTCCCCCGGCGGCGCCGACCCAGAGACCGACGTCGAAGGTCCGGTCCGCGATTGGGCCCGGTGGTTTGTTCGAGTAAGTCACGATTTCGTTAGGCTGAGCAGGGCAAAAAGCGACTCGGATACGTCCCGCTACAGCTCGTAGTCGTGTTGGTACTCCCAGTGGTACTGACACTCGGTGCAGGACGCGAACTCGGGCACGTCCATCATCTCGGGATGGCGGATGCCGTGGTCCAACCGCCGCTGGCAGTGTGGACAGACGAGCGCGATCAGTTCGAACTCGTCGAACTCCTCGGGGGAGCGCTCCATGGTACAGTTCGGACAGTCGAGGAAGTCGTTGGCAAACTCGTGAGTGAACGAGTGTCGACAGGAGGAACATCGAACGACCGCGGGCGGGCGCTTCGCCCAGCCGACGCTGCCCCGCTTGAACGTCGTGTGCGCCTCGGGAACCGCCATGGTGAACGTCTCGGGACCGTCACGAGTCCACGGCGGGTCGAGGATGAACATCGCTGCCGCCTTCAGCCGATCCAACATCATGCATTTTATGACATCAAGTCGGATAAGCACCGCGGCCGTTCTGACACCGCTCACCGGCGGGAGACGAGCGATCGGCTGAAACCGACCTGAGACCGAAGGACTCCCACGGCGCGCCGTGACGACACAGGTCGTCAACTGACAGTCACGTTCTGCCGAAGACAGATTCATTCGTGCTCAGCGCCCCCTATGTGATACATGACGTACGATACGGTCGCGGCAGTCGATCCGGCGGCGGCGGACGCGCTCGACGGCGAGCGAGAGCGACAGGAGGGCACCTTGGCGATGATCGCCTCGGAGAACCACGCGTCTGAGGCCGTCATGCAGGCCCAGAGCTCCGAGCTGACAAACAAGTACGCCGAGGGGTACCCCGGTGAGCGCTACTACGCCGGCTGCGAGCGCGCCGACGAGATCGAGGAGCTCGCGATCGAACGCGCCAAGCAGCTCTGGGGCGCCGAGCACGTCAACGTGCAGCCGCACGCCGGGACGCAGGCGAACATGGGCGTCTACCTCGCGATGCTAGACCCCGGAGACAGGATCCTCTCGCTTGAGCTCGAACACGGCGGCCACCTCTCGCACGGGCATCCCGCCAACTTCGCCGGGAAGCTCTACGAGGTCGAACAGTACGAGGTCGACCCCGAGACCGGGTACATCGACTACGAGGGGCTCCGGGAGACCGCGGCGGAGTTCGATCCGGACATCGTGGTCTCCGGCTACTCCGCGTACCCCCGCGAGGTCGATTTCGAGCGCATCCAAACGGCGGCCGACGCGGTCGACGCCTACCACCTCGCGGACATCGCGCACATCACCGGGCTCGTCGCCGCCGGCGTCCACCCCTCGCCGGTCGGCGTCGCGGACTTCGTCACCGGCTCGACCCACAAGACGATCCGGGCCGGCCGCGGCGGGATCGTGATGTGCGACGCGGAGCACGCCGACGACATCGACGCGTCGGTGTTTCCCGGCGCGCAGGGCGGCCCGCTGATGCACAACGTCGCCGGCAAGGCGGTGGGGTTCAAGGAGGCGCTCGAACCCGAGTTCGAGGCGTACGCACGCCAGGTCGTCGACAACGCCGCCGCGCTCGGCGAGCAGCTCCAGGAACGCGGTCTCGAACTCGTGTCGGGCGGCACCGACACCCACCTCGTGTTGGCCGACCTCCGCCCATCCCATCCGGATACCGCCGGCAAGGCGGTCGAGGGCGCCCTCGAATCCGCAGGGATCGTTCTCAACGCCAACACGGTTCCGGGGGAGACGCGCTCGGCGTTCAACCCCTCGGGGATCCGGGCCGGCACGGCCGCGCTGACGACCCGTGGCTTCGACGAGGCCGCCTGCCGGGAGGTCGCCGACCTGATCGCCGACATCGTCGACGACCCGGAGGACGGGGCGACGGTGGAGCGGGTGTCGGACCGCGTCGACGCCCTCACCGACGAGTTCCCGCTCTACCGGTAGCTCACGACCCCACCGGCCCGCGCTGTCCGAGGGACCCGCGAGTCCCCGCCCTTCGAAGGACCCGCGAGTCCCCGCGAGTCTCCGCGAGTCCCCGCGTACGGGTATCCGACGGTACTTTCCGTCCAGGGTCGCCGCGGAGGGTGCCCTCGCGGCGTCGCCGGCGCGTCCCGTCGAGCGCGACTCGTCACGCCGCGACTGCGCTCGGAAGCCGACAGAAAAGAAAACGTGAGACTGAGGTCTCTCGAACGTCGACGCGATCGGCGAGGAAGGGACCCCCGCCTCGGGACCCTCCCCGAACGCGGGTCAGGGGCCAAGGCGAGCCGCGACTACTCGGGTCTGAACCGAACGGTGTCGCTCAGTCGTTCGAGCTGGCCTCCTGCTTCGCGCTGAGCTTGGCCTGTTCGCGGGCGCTCGGGTTGACGGACTCCTTGAACGGAATCTTCGCCGCGGTGGCGAACACCGGCTCGCCGGGCTCCTCGGCGTACTCGTCGGGCAGATGTACCTCGAACTCGAGGTCGAGGTCCTCGTCGTACACCGAGTCGTTCAGCGGGACGTCGGTCTCGGCCTCGATCATCTCGGCTGGCACGAAGCCCATCCCGATGTTGGTCTCGAGATCGGGGTTGTACCACGGGGACGTCAGGTAGCCGACCTCGTCGCCGCTGTCGGGATCGGAGACGAGCCAGAAGTCCGGCGCGTAGTCGTGGATCGGCTCGCCGGCCATCTTCATCCCGATCATCTTGTGGTTGAACGGGTAGTTGCCGTTCTCGATCTGTTCTTTCTGCTCCTCGAGCGCCTCCTTACCGATGTAGTCGACGTCCTTGTCGTCGGGGACGTGGTAGCCGAGGTTGACCTGGAACGGCGACGTCTCGTGGTCGAGGTCCTGGCCCCACGACATGATGCCCGCGGCGATCCGTCGGTGGTGACCGGGAGCGATCTGCATCCCGCCGTGGTCGAGGACGCTCTCGTGGACCTGATCCCAGACCCGCTCGCCGTACTTCGAGGCCTCCTTGACGTAGATCTCGAAGCCCTTCTCGCCGGAGAACCCGGTCTGACTGATAAGCACGTCGACGCCGTCGACCTGCGACTCCATCAGCCCGTAGTAGGGGATCTCGCTGACCTCGTCGCCGACGACGTCAACCATCACGTCCTCAGAGAGCGGCCCCTGGATCTGCATCGGGGCGACGTCGATCTCGTCGATCTCGACGTCGAAGTCCATGCCGACGTTTACGCCTTGCAGCCACTGCATCAGCGTGTTGTCCGAGATGGAGAACCAGAACTCGTCCTCGGCCGGCCGGAGCAGCACCGGGTCGTTCAGGACGCCGCCGTCCTCGTTACAGAGGATGACGTACTTGCCGTCCATCGCGTCCATGGAGCTCACGTCGCGGGTGACAACGTGGTTGGTGAGCGCCTCGGCGTCCGGACCCTTCACGCGGATCTGACGCTCGACGGCGACGTCCCAGATGGTTACGCTGTTGGTCAGCGCTTCGTACTCGGCCATAGCGCCCCCGTCTTCGGGCTCGACCAGCCCGCGCGGGTGGTAGAGACGGTTGTAGACGGTACACCGCCAAGCGCCGTTCTCGTTGAACGATTTATCGAAGAACGGTGACTTTCGAACGCGCGTCGAGACGAGCATCTCGATCCCCGGATCTCCGGTCTGCCGGAGGTTGCGAGGTAGCGTTCGGTCTGACTGGTCAACACTCGGATAGTTTGGATGGTCCTGCTCGTGGGACATTCTTATAGATAGAAAATGTAATGAACAATAAAGCCGAGCATGAAAAACTCCCCCCTTTTATTACAGCACCCGTCTCGGCGGCCCTCGGAGGCCTCGAGTACGTGGTAGTATCGCGTCGACCGGTCCGCTCGAGGATCTCGGGGGCTCAGCACCCGAGGGCCGAGTTGCCGGTCACTGTTCGGGGCCCTCGGTGGCGATCGTCGCCGCGACGAGGTTCCGCATACCGCGCCGCAGCCGACCGCTCACGGCTGTCGACGACAGCCCTAGTTCGTCGGCGAGTTCGTCGAGCGACATCTCGCGCGGTTCGACGAAGTACCCGTTCTCGTAGGCGATCAACAGCGTCTGCCGCTGTTCGTCGGTCAGCCCGTAGGAGGGCCCGGAATCCGTTGTTTCGTTGTCGTGAATCTCGACGATGTCCAGTTGCATGCCGTTCTCCGTGGCGTGGTCCCAGACGTCGCTCAGCGCGGCTCTGTCGGGGAGGAGCAATCGCACCAGCCACCCGTTCCGCTCGGACTCGGTGTGGATGAGGAACCCGTTGGCGTCCGAGACGGCCGTGCTGATCAGCTCCGTCTCCGACGTGTGTTCGATGTAGTACACCCCGGTCCCGTCGGACCACTCGATGAGCTCGTACTCCCCGACGGTCGGGTCCGACTCCAGTGCTCGTTCGAGCCCGTCGCGGTCCCCGTACTCGACGAGAAACGGGAACTCAGAGGACCCGGGGTCCGTGGTGCCCTGCGTTACGACCTCGATGTCGGCCCCGTCGAGCCGCCGTAACGTGGGCACCAGCGCGAGACGTTCGTGCTCCACGTGGAGCGTGACTATGATCGACATGCTGGTACGTCAGTGTCCGTGCGCCCGGGAAACGTCGCGTTCCGGAGTCGAAGCGTTTCGGGGCGTCGGTCGTGTTCGCAATTACGCCCGTTTGATATAAATCGTGTTGCTTCCGGGGCGGACGGTGTTCAGAGACGGATTGAAAGGTGAGACGGGGCGTTTTCAAAGTGATCTATGCCCGAAAACGACCGTCTCAGCGGCTGTTTAGACGAGATCAACTTAGAGTTTGTGGAGCGAGAGGCAACACCGAAGTTGTTGATGAAGCTTAGTATTCAGCTCCACCTTGCTTGATTATCGCTTTCGAATACTGTTTCGTTTCTTGAGGTATTCGGTGTTGATCGGGTTCGATCCACCGTTCATAACTGGGTTCACAAGGCCGATCTACAGCCGGAGGCTGGTCGAAGCCCGAATCACGTTGCGGTCGATGAAACCGTGATTCAGCTTGATCATAAACAGTATTGGCTGTACGCCGCCGTCGATCCCGACTCAAACGATTTACTCCACACAAGGCTTGAGCCGACAAGAACAAACGTGATCGCAGATCAGTTTTTCGCGGAGCTTCGCGAAAAACACGACGTGGATGACGCGATATTTCTCGTTGATGGTGCGGTTCCACTTCACCGAGCATGTGAAAAACATGGCCTCGATTTCAGAGACGAACGACATGGAAATCGGAACAGCGTCGAACGTGTCTTCCGTGAGATAAAACGCAGAACTACCAGTCTCTCAAACTGTTTCAGCAACACCAAAGCAGAAACTGCTAACAAGTGGCTCAGATCGTTCAGCTTCGCATGGAATCAGCTTATCTGAACACGAGGCCGGGGCGGTCCGGTCGTGAGCGCTCCGCCGTCGACTCGTGAGCCCCCCGGCCATACCGAACGCAGACCGCTTTGGAGACGAGGCCGTCGAAACCGCAGAGAGGAGGCCGTCGAAACCGCGGAGAGGGGGCCGTCGAAACCGCGGAGACGTTTCCGGTGGCGCGTCCGCAGTGCATGACAAGTAAAAGATTAAATATGTTACGTAGCTATTAACCGGTAGGCGGTGAGGTGATCAGCATCCTTCGTATCGAGTTCCAGACGTCGCTGTCGGGGGTCGTCGGCGAGATAACCGACCGGGTTCCAGCGGCGCGTTCGATCACGTTCGAGAACGCGTTCTACGCGGACGACGGCGACTGGATCGAGTCGCTACTCGTCACGTCCGAGTCGTCGTTCGACCCCGAATCGGTGTTGACGGACCTCTCTCGCGTCGAACTGTTCCACCACGAGCAGGTGGTGGGCGACTCGAACGAGCCGACATATCGGTTGACGGTCGTCGCTCACGAACCGTATCCGTTCCTGCTCGGCGTCATACTGCGTGAGAGTGCGATTCCGAACCGGCTGGAGCTCCGAAACGGCTACTTCCGAGGGGTGGTCACCGTCAACGAGTGGGAGTCGTTCCGAGCGCTCGCGGACAGGATTCAGGACCGGTTCGGTCGGTTCGAGCTCTTGAGCGTGAACCAGGTCGAGACGACGGGTGAACCGCTCGGAAGCGGACAGCTCGGACGAGCGCTGCGTAACGAACTCTCGCCCGAGCAGGTGACCGTGCTGCGGACCGCTCATCGGATGGGGTACTTCGACGTTCCGCGACGTGTGTCGGCGGACGACATCGCCTCCGAACTCGACATCGCTCAGTCGACGCTCAGCGAACGACTGCGACTCGCCGAGAAGCGGCTCTTCGACCTCGTCTTCTCGGCCGCCGGCGACTCCTCTTCCGACGGCGCCCCCGGCGAATGAACGCGCGGTCCCTTTCCCTTCTCGCTCTCCACCCCGAAGCAGAGCGGATCGCCGCCCGCGACCCGCCGAGGGCCCACGCGCCGGTCTCGGTGGAGCACTCGCGAGGGGTCCCGCGTCGAGAGCTGAGCGCTCCCGGTCGGAACGGCCGACTGGAGCGCCCCGCTCGGTCTCGCCGCCGATATCCCTCATAAAGAATGATGATTATTGGCCGGTATCGGGAGTAGGTACAACCAATCGACGGCGATACGTGTGACCGGGATGCCACAAGATACCACATTCGAGATCGAGACGGGCACGAAATCACGGCGACGGTTCATCCAGATCGCGGGCGCGACGGGGATGGCGGGGGTGGCCGGCTGCGGCGGTCTCGGCGGAGACGACGGCGGCGACGGCGGCGACGGCGGGAACGGAACCGACGGCGACGAGATGGACGGCGACGGCGGCGACGGCACGGACGGCGGCGAGGCCCAGTCGATCGAGACGCGGTTCTGGGAGGAGTGGCCGGTCGACACGAAGGGGTCCGACGTCAACGACGAGGCGATCCAGTTCGAGTACACCGCCGTCGAGGGGCAGGCCGTCCCGGCGGTGGACACGCACTTCGCGCAGGCCGAGACCCCGTGGATGCGGGAGTTCGCGCTCCTCGTCCAGCAGTCGCTGAACGACATCGGCGTCGGCGTCAACCTGATTAACGTCCAGCCGAGCACCCGCTACGGCGAGTTCTGGCGGGCCGACGTGGGCCATCCGGTGCCGATAACGATGAACCTCCACGGACCGGACCCGCAGCGCGGGCTCGACCCGAACCCGTTCCTGATGCGGGCGCACCCTGAGACGGGCGGGAACTACTACAACTACAAGAACGACGAGGTCACTGAGCTGCTCGACGAGCAGGCGTCGACGATCGGCGACCAGGAGGCGCGCGCCGAGATCTGCCACGAGGTCCAGCGCAAACTCAGCGAGGACGCCTACCTCATCGCGGCGAACTTCCCGGACGTCATCACCGTGGCCAACACCGCCGACTGGGAGGGGTACGTGCCGACCCCCGGCAACGGGACGACGCGCGACTCGTTCATCTGGACGCAGGTCAACCTCCAGCCGCAGGGCGACTCGACGACCTGGGTGAAGGGGGTCACCTCGGGAATGCAGGGGACGAACCTCCCGTTCTCCAGCGGCGGTCAGGAGGAGAAGCGCCTCCTGAACGTCTACGACGGGCTCTTCGACGCCTCGCCGCAGCTCGAGATCGTCCCGGCGCTGGCGACGAACGCCGACGTCGTCGACGACACCACCGTCGAGATGGACCTCAGGGAGGGCGTCGAGTGGCACGACGGCGAGTCGTTCGGTCCGAGCGACGTGAAGTTCAGCGTCGAGTTCTACCAGGAGAACAACGCGCCCCAGCAGGCCGCGTTCATCCGGACGATCGACTCCGTGGAGGTGCTCTCGGAGACCGGCGGCGGCCGCGTCCGGTTCAACCTCACGGAGCCGGACGCCGCGTTCCTCACCCAGCGGGTCGTCCGCAGCGCCATCATCCCGGAGCACCGCTGGTCTGACGTCGACAGCCCCAGCGAGTACAACCCCGAGAACCCGGTCGGCACCGGCCCGTTCTCGTTCGTCAACTGGGAGCAGGGGTCGGAGCTCCGCCTCGAAAAGCACGAGAACAACTGGATGTGGGACGACGACGTCCGCGAGGAGCTGCTCGGGGAGTACTTCGTCCCCGGCGACGGGATCGACGAGATGGTTCACGCCAACGTCGGGAACGTCTCCACGCTCATCGGCGCGATGCAGTCCGGCGACATCGACGCCATCGGGACGACGGTCTCGAACGCGCAGGCCGACCGCGCGGCGAACCCGAGCGGCGTCGAGAAGCAGACCTCGCGGAACTACGTCCCCACGGACGTCCACCTCAGTCACCTCGTCCCGCTGTTCCGGGACAAGACGTTCCGCGTGGCGCTGTCGCACGCCTTCGACAAGGAGGGGTTCGTCGAGAACACGCTCGGCGGTCGCGGCGAGGCGATCGAGGGGCAGAACCTGATCACGCCGCTTTTGACCCCCTACCACGGCGAGACCGAGCCGTACGAGTACGACGTCGACGCCGCTCGAACGATGCTCCGGGAGGCCGGCTACACGTTCGACGGCGACGACAACCTCGTCTGGCCTGAGGGCGACGCGTGGGACGCCTTCGCCGAGCGCGTCGACAACGGGCACGCGTCCCGCGCCGACCTCGATCAGCCGGACTTCTCGTAGAGGACCTCCAACTATCCATGAGTTTTCGACGATTTTTAATAAAGCGCACCATCATCGCGGCGTTGCTGACCCTGATCGCCGTCAGTATCATCTTCGCCACGCTGCGCCTGCTGCCCGCCGACCCGTTCAGCGCGCTCGTGGCGTCGGGGTCGTTGACGCCGGAGGAGGTCGAACAGATACGGGCGATGTACGGGCTCGACGACCCGATATACGTCCAGTACCTCAGGTACATCCAGAACCTGTTCACGTTCCAGTTCGGAATCTCGCTCACCCAGCAGCGGCCGGTCGGCGAGATCATCATCCCCGCGCTGGTCAACACGCTCGTTCTCCTGCTGCCGGCGCTCGTCACGACCGCGATAGTCAGTTCCCTCGCCGGGATGTACGCCGGCTGGAACCGCGGATCGTGGTTCGAACAGTCGAGCATCGTCGTCACCACGGTGTTCCGCGCCACGCCCATCTTCGTGACCGGCATCTTCCTGCTCATCATCTTCTCGTACGGGTTGGGGTGGCTACCCGCGTTCGGGATGCGGAGTCCGCTGGCCAATCCACAGGGGTACGTCGCGACGTTCGCCTCGGTTGACTTCCTGCGACACTACATCCTCCCGTTCACCGCGACGGTGCTGTTCTACAGCGGCGACTTCCTGATGCTCGCGCGCAACTCGGTCGTCGAGCGGAAGGGGTCGGAGTTCCTCATGCTCCACCGCGCGAAGGGGCTCTCCGAGATGGAGCAGCTGGGCCGCGCGGGCCGGAACTCGCTGCTCCCGCTCGTCACCTACTTCGCGCTTCGGACGGGGATGCTGTTCCAGGGCGTGATCACGCTGGAGGTGGTGTTCGCGTGGCCGGGGATCGGCCGCGCGCTCGTGCAGGCGATCCTCAATCAGGACTATCCGACAGTCCAGGCGGCCGTGTTCATCATGGCGCTCGCGGTCATCGTGATGAACCTCACCGCCGACCTCGCGTACGCGAAACTGGACCCGACCGTCGAAACGGGTGACGTCTGATGTCAGGATACAGCTTCGACACCGACACGGCGAGAGAACGGATCCGCTCCGAGCTCGAGCGAGCGGGACGCACGCTGCGGTTCGTGCTGCAGGACAACGCGGCGAAGGCCGGCTTCGCGGTCATCGTCGCCTTCGGATTCCTCGGCGTCTTCGGCCCGTACCTGGCGCCGTACCACCCGATCGAGGACACGCTGCAACAGGGCGGGTCGATGATGCGGCTCCAGCCGCCCGGCGGGAAGGCCCTGTTCGGGACGACGTCGTTCGGGAAGGACGTGTTGAGCCAGTTCCTCGCCGGCGCGCGGCCGACGCTGATCGTCGGCCTGTTCGGCGGCGTGGGGACGGGCGTCCTGGGCTTCCTCGTCGGCCTCACGAGCGGCTACTTCGGCGGCCGCGTCGACGAGTTCCTGATGCGGCTCACCGACCTCACGTTCGCGCTCCCGTTCCTGCCGATGGCGCTGGTGATCCTCTCGTTCGTGACGCCGAGCGTCTGGCTCATCACCGCCGTGCTCGTCGTCTTCTTATGGAAGATGCCGGCGCGGGTCATCCGCTCGGAGGTGATGACGGTCAAGGAGCGGACGTTCGTCAAGTCGGCCCGCGCCAGGGGCGCCGGCCACGCGCGGACGATGTTCCTCCACGTGGCGCCGAACGTCCTCGGGATCGGGTTCCTCTACACCGCCTACGCCGTCGGCTGGTCGATCGTCGCCGGGGCGTCGCTCGCGTTCCTCGGCTTCGGCGACCCGACGACGACCTCCTGGGGCCGGATGCTCCAGCAGGTGTTCCGGTCGGGCGCGATCCGCACCGCGTGGTGGTGGGTGTTGCCGCCGGCGATCGGCATCGGCGCGGTCACGACGGGCGTCTTCCTGGTCGGGCGGGCGTTCGAGGAGATAGTCAACCCCGACCTACAGACGGAGCAAGAATGAGTCTACTCGAAGTCGACGACGTGAAGATCGCGTATCGGATGCCCGGCGACGACGTCCACGCGGTCAACGGCGTCTCCTTCTCGATCGACGAGGGGGACAACTACGGGCTCGTCGGCGAGTCCGGCTGCGGGAAGTCGACGCTCGCGAAGTCCGTCCTCGGGCTGCTCGACGACAACGGCGAGGTCCGCCGAGGGAGCGTCCGGTTCGACGGGCGGGACCTGCTCGACCTCTCAGAGCGGGAGTGGCAGTCGGTCCGCTGGGAGGACATCGCCTACATCCCGCAGAGCGCGATGGACTCGCTGGACCCGGTGATGACCGTCGGCGCGCAGATCCGACAGGCGATCCGCAAACACCGGGACGTCTCGAAGGCGACGGCGAACGAGCGCGTCGCCGAGGTGTTCGAGATGGTCGGGCTCGACCCCGACCGGACCGGGAACTACCCGCACCAGTTCTCCGGCGGGATGCGCCAGCGCGTCACCATCGCGATGGCGCTCGCGCTGGACCCCGACCTCCTCATCGCCGACGAGCCGACCACCGGGCTGGACGTCATCGTCCAGGACAAGATCGTCGATAAGCTCATCGAGATCCAAGAGGAGATCGGCAGCTCCCTGCTCCTGATCACCCACGACGTCGGCGTCGTCGCCGAGACCTGCGACGAGACGTCGGTGCTGTACGGCGGGAAGGTGATGGAGCAGGGCGACACGGACCGGATCTTCGGGGCGCCGACCAACCCGTACACGATCGGGCTGAAGAACGCCTTCCCGGAGGTCGACCAGTTCGACGAGCAGGCCATCTCCATCCCCGGCTCGCTCCCGGACCTCACCCGCGAGCCGACCGGGTGCGTGTTCCGCAACCGGTGTCCGTTCGCCACCGAGGAGTGCGAGGGGAGTCACCCGGCGCTGGTCGAGGTCGACGGACGGCTCTCCGCCTGCCACTACACCGACCGGGCGGACGAGATGCGGGCGGAGGCCGCCGACCCCGCGACGTGGGGGATCGACGTCCGCGACGAGGGCGACCGGACGGCGGGCGTCGGCAACGCCATCCTCGAGACGCGGGACCTCGAGAAGTGGTTCCGACAGCCACAGGGCATCCTCGACGACCTGCGCGGGGTCGACCCCGACTACGTCAAGGCCGTCAACGGCGTCGACCTCTCCGTCCGCGAGGGCGAGATCGTCGGTGTCGCCGGCGAGTCCGGCTGCGGGAAGTCGACGCTGGCGGAGGTGATCGCCGCGCTTCAGGACCGCACCGGCGGCGAGATCCTGATCGAGGGGACGCCCGTCGACGAGCTCCTCGGCGAGGACACCAAGGAGTTCCGCTCGCGGGTGCAGTTCATCTTCCAAGACCCGTTCGACTCGCTGAATCCCCGCCAGCGGGTTCGCGCCGCGGTGTCTGAGCCCCTGAAGATCCAGGGCCACGACGCCGAGACGATCGACCGCCGCGTCAGGCGGACCGTCGAGGACGTCGGGCTCCGCCCGGCCGAGAAGTACCTCGACCAGCTCCCGACCCAGCTGTCCGGCGGGGAGCGGCAGCGCGTCGCGATCGCGCAGGCGCTCGTCCTCGACCCGACGCTGCTCATCTGCGACGAGCCGGCGTCGATGCTCGACGTCTCGCTGAAGGCCAACATCCTCAACATCCTCAGGGAGAAGGCCGACGAGCGCGACATCGGCATCGTCTACATCTCGCACGACCTCGCGAGCCTCACGCAGATCGCCGACCGGCTGGCCGTGATGTACCTCGGTCGGATCGCCGAGGTCGGGGCCACGGAGGACGTCGTCACGGCGCCGAAACACCCCTACACGGCGTCGCTGCTGGCGGCCTCGCCGAAGACCGATCCCGCCGTCGACAGGCGGCGGGTGCTGTTGCCGGGGGAACCGCCGAACCCGGTCGACCTCCCCGGCGGGTGTAACTTCGCCCCGCGGTGTCCGAAGGCCGAAGAGACGTGTCGCGGCGAGGAGCCGGAGCGGTCGGCGTTCGCGGACGACGGCCACGAGGCCGCCTGCTACTTCCCGGTGGAGGACGTCGAGACCGAGCTGTTGGAGCGCTACGCCGCGGCCCGCGAGGAGGAGGTCGGCGAGGTCGTCGAGGACGGGCCGACGCTCTAGCCCGTCGGTCCCGTCCG
The DNA here is from genome assembly GCF_002252895.1 of Halorubrum sp. Eb13. Classification (NCBI taxonomy): domain Archaea; kingdom Methanobacteriati; phylum Methanobacteriota; class Halobacteria; order Halobacteriales; family Haloferacaceae; genus Halorubrum; species Halorubrum sp. Eb13. Next base: position 121,889 of record NZ_NHPE01000042.1, read on the forward strand.
GACCAGCGCGTCGACGGCCACGGGGCCGTCGGCCGTGACGACGACCGGGTTGAGGTCGAGCTCGGCGACCGCGTCGACCGCGGCCGCGAGGTCCCCGACGTTCGCGACCAGGTCGACGAACCCGTCGACGTCGAGCGGCTCGCTCCCGCGGCGATCGGTCAGCAGGTCCGCGAGCGCCGTGGCCTCGACGGCGCGGCGCGCGTCGCCCCGGGAGAACGGCGGGACGAGGGTCGCGGTCTCGTCGAGCGCCTCCACGAGGACCCCGCCCGGACCGACGGTGACCACCGATCCGAACACGTCGCCGGACCCGACGCCGAGGATGGCCTCGACGCCGTCCCCCACCATCGGCTGGACGAGCACGCCGGTGACGTCGTCCGCGTCGACGCGCGCCAGCGCGGCGTCCGTCACGTCCGCGTACGCCTTCCGGACCGCCGCGGGCGAGTCGAGCCCAAGCGCGACGGCCCCGGCGTCGGTCCGGTGGGGGAGCGCCGGCGAGTCGACCTTACAGACGACCGGGAAGCCGACATCGCGGGCGGCCGCGACGGCTTCCTCGACGTCGGTCGCCACCCGCGTCTCGACGACCGGGACGTCGTACGCGGCGAGCAGGGGCTCGGCCTCCGCCCACGTCAACACGCGTCCCCGCGGGAGCTCCGAGTCGGGGGCGCCGGCGCCGCCGTGCGCGTCGACACCGCCGGGCACGTCGAGCGCGCTCGCGAGGGCTTCCCGAGACGGCCGCTCGCTCACCCGAGCGCGGTCGGCGGCGTACTCGACCGTCGAGGCGACCGCGTCCAGACAGCGTCCCGGGTCCTCGTACACCGGCACGGACGCCCGCAGGCGAGCGTACGGCGGCGTCTCCGTCGGATCGTCCGGCGTCTTCCGTCCGGTCCAGAGGACGTACACCGGGTCGTCGGCGTCGTCGACGATCGCCTCGAGGTCCGCGGCGATCGTCTCCGCGCGCCCGTCGACGCCCGACAGCCCGATCGCGAACACGTAGGCGTCGAAGGCGTCGTCGGCCAGCACCGCGTCGGCGATCTCGGGGAGCACCGCCGCGCCGTACCCCCTGATGTCGGCCGGGTTGTTGAAGCCGCCGTACGTCAGGAGCTCCTCGATCCCGAGCAGCGTCGCCTCGGTCTCGCCGTCGACGTCGGGCAGCGACAGGTCGCGTTCGGCCGCCATGTCCGCGAGCAGGCTCGCGAGACCCCCGCTGGTCGAGGCGACGCAGACGCGGTCGCCGTCCGGCGTCCCGTACGCGGCGTGCGCGCTCGCTCGCGAGAGCAGGTCCGGGACGTCCGGGACCCGCTGTACGCCCGTCTGGTCGAAGGCGGCGTCCCAGGCGTCGTCGCTCCCGGTGAGCGATCCCGTGTGCGACAGCGTCGCCGCCTCCGCGAGCTCCGACCGCCCGACCTTCACCGTCAGCACCGGCGTCCCGTTCCGGACGGCGCGTTCGGTGACCCGCATGAACCGCTCCGGCTCGTCGACCCCCTCGACGTAGGCGCACACCACGTCGACGGTCTCCCGCGTCGAGAGGTACGCCACGTAGTCCGTCAGCGTCAGGTCGGCCTCGTTGCCCGTCGAGACGATGTGGCTGAAGTGGCGGTCCCGGTCGGCCGCCCGCTCGAAGAACGTAGTGAACGCCAGCGCGCCGGACTGGCTGACGAGGGCGATGCGCCCCGGCTCGGGGGCGCGCGAACACGTCGACGTGAGCGTCGCCCCGCGGGCGGCCATCACGCCGATGCAGTTCGGTCCGACGACGCGGATCCCGAGGTCGGCGGCGACCTCGGCCAGCCGCGCTTCGAGCTCCGCCCCCTCCTCGTCGGCCTCCGAGAACCCGGCGGAGAGCACGAGCGCGACCGGAACCCCTCGTTCGCCGGCCGCGGCGACGACGTCCACGACGTGCTCTCGCGGGACGCTCACCACCGCCAGATCGACGGTCTCGGGCACCCCGGAGACGCGGTCGTAACACCGGCGGCCCCAGACTTCCTCCCGGTTCGGGTTGACCGGGTAGAGCGCGCCCTCGTACCCGTATTCGAGGAGGTTGTTCACGAGGTTCCCCGAGTAAAACGAGTCGGGGCTGGCGCCCACGACCGCCACCGACTCGGGATCGAAGAGCGGGTCCAGCTCCGGGGCTGTGGGCGTCGCCTCGGCTGTCGACGGCGCGGTCGGAGCGTCGTCTCGTGGCATACGCGCCGGTTCCGCGGGGAGCCGCCTGTACCTGTGCCCGAACGGGCGCAATACACATCGCGTTTTATCACGGAGGCGGCCCGGATCGGCGACGGTCCGCTCGGCCGCGTCCCCTACTCGACCCGCCAGAGGGCGACCGAGATCGCCGTCGAGACGCCGTACACGCCGCCGATCCGCTCGAAGAGCGGCGGGAACGCGAACCGGACGAACTTCCCGAGGAACCACAGCGTCGACGTGAGAACGACCGCGTCGAACCGGCCCAGCCGGCCGAGCGCCGATCGGTCCACGCCTCGTCACCACCCTCGACCGCCGGATCCGACCTTCATCCCGACCGCCCCACGGCCGACCGCCGCACGGCCGGCCGAGAGCCGTCGGTCTCTCTCCCTCGCTCGGACGCGCGAACGTCGCTCGCTCGACGGCCATCGTGGCGGCCGGTTCGACGGTGTTCAGATACGGATTGAAAAGTGAAGCGGTGCGTTTGAAAAGTGATCTATGCCCGAAAACGACCGCCTCAGCGGCTGTTTAGACGAGATCAACTTAGAGTTTGTGGAGCGAGAAGCAACACCGCGGCTGTTGATGAAGCTCAGTATTCAGCTCCACCTTGCTGGACTATCGCTTTCGAATACTGTTTCGTTTCTTGAGATATTCGGTGTTGAAATGGTTCGATCCACCGTTCATAACTGGGTTCACAAGGCCGACTCACAGCCGGAATCTGGTCGAAACCCGAATCACGTTGCAGTTGACGAAACTGTGATTCAGCTTGACGATGAACAATACTGGCTGTACGCTGCTGTCGATCCCGATTCAAACGATTTGCTCCCTCGTGTTCAGATAAGCTGATTCCATGCGAAGCTGAACGATCTGAGCCAGTCGTCGGCGGTTTCTGCTTCGGCGTTGCTGAAACAGTTTGAGAAACAGACAGTTCGGCGTTTTACCTCTCTGAACACACGTTCAACGGCGTTCCGATTTTCATGTTTCTCGTATCTGAAATCGAAGCCGTGGCGCTGACACGCGTCTTGTAGCGAGTGCGATCCATCGATGAGAAACACGGCGTCGGAGACGTCGTGTTTCTCGGAGAGTTCGGTCAGAAACGACTGTGCGAGAACCTTCGTTGTTGTCGGCTCAAGCTTTGTATGGAGCAATTCGTTTGTTTCAGGATCGACGGCAGCATACAGCCAATATTGCTCGTCGTTGAGTCGGATCACAGTCTCGTCAACCGCGACGTGATCCGGACACCGACCAGCTTCGGGCTGTAGATCGGCCTTGTGAACCCAATTATGAACGGTTGATCGAGCACGTTCGACACCGAATATATCAATAACCGAGACGGTATTCGAAAGTGAGAGGCCAGCGAGATGGAGCTGAATACCGAGCTTCATCAGCAATCTCGGTGTCGCTTCTCGTTCAACAAACTCTAAGTTGATCTGGTCGATACTCCCGCTGAGGCGTGTGTTTTCGGGCATGAATCACTCAGAAAACACACCGCCTCACTATTCATCCTTATCTGAACACGATGATTTGCTCCACCCAAAGCTTGAACCGACACGAACAAACGTGATCGCAGATCAGTTCTTCGCGGAGCTTCGCAAAAATTCGATGTAGATAACGCGATCTTTCTCGTTGATGGAGCGGTTCCACTTCACCGAGCACGTGAAAAACATGGCCTCGATTTCAGAGACGAACGACATGGAAATCGGAATAGCGTCGAACGTGTCTTTCGTGAGGTAAAACGCAGAACTGGCAGATTTTCAAACTGTTTTAGCAACGCTGAAGCAGAAACTGCTGACGAGTGGCTCAGATCGTTCGCTTTCGCATGGAATCAGCTTATCTGAACACGAAGGCCGGTTCGACCCAAGCGTTCATAACGGTACTGAATCCTACTATCATTCGTGATGGTTCTGGGTACGCAGCGGGGGCCGGATCCGGCGCGCGGCGGCGGTCGTCCGAGCGCGCCCGCGGTCGCACTGAACGGGGTGGTGTCCGCGTGACGCTCCTCTCCGTCGACGACCTGACGGTACGATACGACGCGCGGGACGGACCGCTCCACAGCGTGAACGGCGTGTCGTTCGCCATCGACGACGGGGTCAACTACGCGCTGTCCGGCGAGTCGGCGTCCGGGAAGTCGACCACCGCGAAGGCCATCCTCGGTCTGCTCCCCGACCACGCGGAGATCGAGTCCGGCGAGATCGAATTCGAGGGACGGGATCTGCGGTCGCTGGCGCCGTCGGAGCGGCAGGACCTCCTCTGGGAGGAGATCGCGTTCATCCCCCAGACGGCGATCGACGCCCTCGACCCGGTGATGTCGGTCGGCGCGCAGATCCGGCAGGCGATCCAGACGCATCGGGAGGTCTCCGAGCGGCGGGCTCGGCGTCGCGCGCACGAGCTGTTCGAGACGGTCGGACTCGACCCCGACCGCGTCGGCGACTACCCGCACCAGTTCTCTGACGGGATGCGCCAGCGTGTCGTCATCGCGATGGCGCTCGCGCTGGAGCCGAAGCTCGTCGTCGCGGACGAGCCCACGACCGGCTTGGACGTGATCGTCCAAGACCGGATCATCGACAACATCCTCCAGATCCAAGAGGAGACCGACAGCTCTCTGCTGTTGATCACCCACGACCTGAGCGTCATCGCGGAGACCTGCGACGAGATGTCGGTGCTGTACGGCGGGACGGTGATGGAGCAGGGCCGCGTCGAGAACCTCCTCCTCAACCCGGCGAACCCCTACACGATGGGGCTGAAGAACGCCTTCCCCGCGCTGGACGGCGACGCCGACGGGCTGGTTTCGGTCCCGGGGACACCGCCGCAACTGGACGAGAAGTCGACGGGCTGCGTCTTCGAGCCCCGGTGCCCGTTCGCGACCGAGGAGTGCGCGACGACGACGCCCGACCTCCGGGACCTCCCGTACCGCGACCAGCGCGTCGCGTGTCACAACGCGGAGCGAGCGGCTCAGATGCGCCGAGAGGCCGACTCAGCGACGACGTGGGGCGGTGCCGCGGAGGGGTCGCGTCCCGACGCCGACGACGTCGTCCTCGAAGTCGACGGCTTACGCAAGTGGTACGAGAGCTCGGAGTCGCTCTTCGGCCGGCTCCCCGTCGACGGCGTCTCGCCGACGGTGACCGGGTTCACGAACAGCCTCAGTCGCTGGTACGCGCGCCGCGGCGAGCTCCTCCGAGAGGTGTTCGGCGGCGGCTCGCACATCCGCGCCGTCGACGGGGTCTCCCTGTCGGTCTCGCGGGGCGAGATACGGGGCGTCGTCGGCGAGTCCGGCTGCGGGAAGTCCACGCTCGGACAGACGCTCGCGCTGCTCGAGGAGCCGACCGACGGCGGGTTCACCTTCGACGGCCAGTCGCACGAGCACTACCGGGACGGGAACCTCCGGTCGTTCAGACAGAAGCTCCAGATCGTCTTCCAGAACCCCTACGAGTCGCTGAACCCGCGGCTAACGGTCGAGACGCTGGTGAAAGAGCCGCTCACGATCCACGGCTACCGGCTCGACGAGCGCGACGCGGCAGTCCGGGAGACGCTCGAACGGGTCGGGATGGCCCCCGCCGAGCGCTACCTGGACAAGTACCCGAACGAGCTCTCGGGCGGCCAGCGCCAGCGGGTCGCCATCGCCCGGGCGCTCGTCATCGACCCCGAGTTCCTCATCTGCGACGAGCCGGCGTCGATGCTCGACGTCTCGCTCCAGGCGGAGGTGCTCAACCTCCTCCGCTCGCTGGCCAACACCGAGGGGATCGGCGTGCTGTACATCTCGCACGACCTCGCGAGCCTCACGCGGATCGCCGACCGGCTCTCGATCATGTACCTCGGTCGATTCGTGGAGACCGGGCCGACGGAGCGGGTCGTGAGCGACCCGCGACACCCGTACACGGAGGCGTTGCTCGCGGCCGTCCCGGAGACGGACCCGCGCGGGGGCCGCGACCGGGTCACCCTCCGAGGCGAGCCCGCCGATCCGGAGGGGTCGCCGGGGGGGTGTCGGTTCGCACCCCGCTGTCCGAAGGCGACCGAGCGCTGCCGGGAGTCGGAGCCCGAACTCGACGCCTGGACCGACGCCGACCACTCCGCGGCGTGTTTCCACCCGGCCGAGGGGTCGACGGCCGAGGACTCCGCTCGGATCGACGAACCGGCCGAGGTCGACTGAGGACGCTCGGGTCTCGCCGCGCGAGTCACCGGGTCGCTTTGACGAGCAATTTGAGATTGGCGAACGACTCGATCCGCCCGCCCTCGCGGGCGAACTCGAACCGCTCCGCGGCGCCGGGCGGCGCCGCCTCGAACGCGGCGGCGATCCGCTCGCGGCGCTCGGCCGACGCGTCGACGTTCGCGACCCACTCGCCGAACGCGATGCGCTTGCTCGCGACGCTCGCGGTCTCGACGGTGAACCCGGCGCCCTCGAGCCACTCGATCCAGTCGGCGACGGCGTGTGACCGGACGTGCGTCGGGTCGCGGAGCCGCTCCACGTCGTTGAGGAAGGCGTCGAGGTCGTCGTCCGCGGGGGAGACGTTGTCCTCGAAGGCGAGGGTCCCGCCCGGTTCGAGGACGCGCGCGACCTCGTCGACGAACGCGGTCGGCGCCGGGGAGTGGTGGGCCGCGATGCGACAGCTCACCGCGTCGAAGCTCGCGGCGGCTCGGCGCCGCCCACGCGCTCGATCCACGTGTCCGCGGCCGACGCTGGCACCACGTGGTCCCCGAGCAGGGCGTCGCACTCCCGGCAGGCCGACTGAACGGCGACGTGGGGGCGACGGCAGCAGTGGTCGAGTCGCTCGACCGTCGTCTCCGCCCGGGAGTCACACGCGGGACAGCGCTCGACGCGCAGTCGGAGGCCCGTCAACACGTCGCGCCGGTCGCCGCGGTTGAGGTCCGCCCAGCCGTCGAGCCGGTCGTCGAGCTCGGCGGCGAGCGCCACGTCCACGGCGACCGCCTCCGTCGAGACCCAGCGCTCGATCCCCTCGCCGTCGACCTCGAACGACGTCGGTCCGAGCGCGTCGACCTCGTCCGCACGCAGCGCCGCGCGAACGCCCTCCGCGTCCGGGTTCCCCGAGTCGACCCCGTCGCCGACGGCCGCCCGAAACTCGTCGGTGAGACCGAGGGCGTCGCCGTTCTCGGTCAGCACGCCCGCCCGCGACAGCGTCGCCACGACCGCCTCGTCGTCGACCGACTCGAGGACCGGACGGTCGGCCTCCCCCTTACCGAACGCGTCGAGGACCCGGTCGGGGAAGTACCGGCGCGTGATCGCCGGCGTCCCGGGGATCAGGTAGCCGCGCAGCGCGATCGCGGCCAGCGCGACGGCGAACACGACGCCGCCGGCGCCGACCGCGGCGACGCGAGACGCCCCCGCTACGAGACCGCCGGCGCCGACCGCGACGGCGGCGACGACGGCGAGCGCGACGTTCAACGCCGTGCACGGCAGACACCGGTTCCCGCCCGTGTACTCCGGCCGGCGGAGTCGGTCGGCGACGCTCTGATCGCTCATACCCCGAGATACCCGTCAACCGTGATAAACGTAGGGCGTGTGACCGATCGCGACGCGCGCGGCGCGTGCGGTCGGGCACGGCGGTCGGGCACGCCGGCCGAGCACGCCGGGCGGGCGCTCCGGTCGGCCCTCTGTCGTCCTCCCGTCTCCCTTCAGGCGCCCGTCAGACGCGCCGAACCCCTCCCTTATGGGGGGTAGCGATGACAATAATTAACACACAGAAGCGCAAACACTCATGTTGGACACTCCCATGACTGAAATGGGCGGCTACAGAGACCGAGTGGCACAGGTCGACCTCGGCGACGGCGACGTCAGCTACGAGGGCATCGACGAGGAGGACGCGGAGAAGTACATCGGCGCGCGCGGGCTCGGAGTGAAGTATCTCTTCGAGGCCGGGCCGGACGTCGACCCGCTGGGGCCGGAGAACCGACTGGCGTTCATGACTGGGCCGCTCACCGGGACCCAGACCGTGATGAGCGGTCGGATCGCGCTCGTGACGAAGTCCCCGCTGACGGGGACGGTCACCGACTCGCACCACGGCGGCTGGTCCGGCGCGCGGCTCAAGTGGGCGGGGCTCGACGGGATCCTCCTCGACGGCGAGAGCGACGACCCCGTCTACCTGTTCGTCGAGGACGGCGAGGTCGAGGTACGCGACGCCTCCCACCTCTGGGGGAAGGAGACGGACGACGCGATCGACGCGATCGGCGAGGAGGTCGACGGCGCCGTCGGCAAGAACCTCTCCGTGATGGCGATCGGACCGGGCGGCGAGAACGGCGTCCGCTACGCCTGCGTGATGAACGAGGACGACCGGGCGTCCGGCCGCGGCGGCACCGGCGCCGTCATGGGGGCGAAGAACGTGAAGGCCGTCGTCGTGAAGAGCGGCACCGACATGCCGAAACCCGCCGACCCCGAGACGTTCCAAGAGGGGTATCAGCAGGCGATGGGCGTCATTCAGGAGTCGGAGGTCACCGCGCCCAACGAGGGCGGACTCTCCGTGTACGGGACGAACGTCCTGATGAACGCGACCGAGGAGATGGACGGCCTCCCCACGAAGAACGCGAAGTACACCTCGACCGAGGCGTACAGCGACGCGGAGGGGACCGATCTCGACGCCGAGCGCGTCTCCGGCGAGAACGTCGAGGAGAACATCCTCGTCAACGACCCGACCTGTCACTCCTGCCCGGTCGCCTGCAAGAAGGAGGTCGAGGTCCAGCTCAACCACAAGGGCGAGGACATGAACGTCCACATGGAGTCGTTCGAGTACGAGTCCGCGTTCGCGCTCGGCCCGAACTCGGGACACACCCACCGCGACGAGGTCGCGCTGATGATCCAGCGCTGCAACCAGGTGGGCGTCGACACGATCGAGGTCGGCAACATGATGGCGATGGCGATGGAGATGAGCGAAGAGGGCAAGCTCGACGACGTCGAGACCATCGACTGGGGCGACGCCGAGCGCATGATCGACCTCATCGGTGAGATCGGCCACCGCTCCTCGGACCTCGGCGACCTCCTCGCGGAGGGGGCTGACCGCGTCGCCGACGAGAAGGACGCCCACGACAACTCGCTGGCCGTCAAGGGGCAGTCGATCCCGGCGTACGACCCGCGCTGCATGAAGGGGATGGGGATCGCGTACGCGACCTCCAACCGCGGCGCCTGTCACCTCCGGGCCTACACGCCGGCAGCCGAGATCCTCGGCATTCCGGAGAAGGTCGACCCGTACGAGTGGGAGGGGAAAGGCGAGCTCACCGCCACCTTCCAGGACCTGCACGCGATCTCCGACTCGTTCGACATCTGCAAGTTCAACGCCTTCGCCGAGGGGATCGAGGAGTACGTCCTCCAGTACAGCGGCATGACCGGCCGCGAGGTCACCGAGGACGAGCTGTTCGAGGCGGGCGAGCGGGTGTACAACCTCGAACGCTACTTCAACAACCTCGCCGGCTTCGACGCCGAGGACGACGACCTCCCCGGGCGGTTCGTCGAGGGCCACCCGGACGCCGTCCCCGGACAGGGAGGGAGCGAGGGCGAGCTCTGCGAGCTCGACGAGATGAAGGCGGAGTACTACGAGACCCGCGGCTGGGTCGACGGCGTCGTCCCCGACGAGAAGCTCGAGGAACTCGGCATCGACGTCGGCCCCGGAACCGGCGTCTCCGCCGGCGACTCCGCGGCTCCGGCCGACGACTGAACGCGACCGCGTCGCGGTCGTGCGTCGGCTTTTTTCGGCTACCGCGTCCCTCTCAGCCGAGACCGACAGCGTCGAGGAGCGCGTCCGCGTCGAACCGGAGGGGGTCGGTCGCCGGCGCGCCGAGGCGCTCGGCGAAGTCGGCGACCGCCTCGCGCGCCGCCGGGGGCGTCGCGACGTTCATCGTGTTGAGCGCCCCCGCGAGGACCGCCGTCTCCGCCACCGGCGCGGCGACGCGCTCGTACAGGTCGACGTGTGTCGCGACCGACGGGATGTCGACGTCGTACCCGTGCATGAGTTCGCGGCCGGCCGAGTGGCAGAGGACGAGCCCGTCCGGTCTCGCGCCGTGGAGGAGCCCGCAGATCTGCCCGGACGACCCGGGGTGACAGATGGCCCCTTGCCCCTCGACCACGAGTAGGTCGCGGCGCTCGCCCCGCTCGCGGACCAGCCCGTCGACCACGTCGTGGACCCGCCCGATTGGGAGACGGTCGATCGACGCCCCCCGCCCGTCGAGCAGGGCACCGACGTGGCTCGTCGGCACGAGGGCCGCGTCGACACCGCGCTCCCGGGCCGCGTCCACGAGCTCGAACGCGGTCGAGGAGGTCCCGACGTACCGGTCGGGAGACGACCACGTCGCATCCGGCTGCGAGCGCGGCGCGCACGTCCCGTCGCACCGGCTCCGACAGGTCGGCGATCCGGCCGTCTCGGGCGAGATCGATGCCGACGTACAGCGCGTCGACCGGCTCGCCGACGTCGTCGAACCGCCGCACGATCGGAATCCGCGGGAGCGACCGGACGAGCTGGGAGGTGACCGGGGACCGCCTGGCCGTGTCGATCACGGCGACGACCTCCGGGCGCCCGTACCGAACGAGTTCGATCGCCCCGCGCGCGTCGTCGGGGAACCGATCGTGGGCGAGCACGGCGATCCGCTCGTGGTCGGTCATCCGCTCGTGGCCGGTCATCCGCTCGTGGTCAGTCGTCCGCTCGTGGTCAGCCGTCCGAACTGTGGGCCGCCTCCGGCGCGGCCGCCGCGCGGTCGGCCGTCGGGCGTGCGGTCCTCGCGCGTCCGTCCGCGGCGGGAGCCTCGCCCGGGTTCACTCACCGGAGAGGGGGTCGCCACGTCGGGTCACCTTCGTCGCCGGGAGGCCGGCGCGGTCCGCGTGCTCCCGCACGGCGTCCTCGCTCTCGGCCTGATAGTGACAGAACGTGCCGACGATTCCGCCGTCGTCGTCGGTCATTACTTCGGAGTCGACCCACTGGATGTCGACGCCCTCCTCGCGGAGCTCGGAGAGCGTCTCGCCGGACGCCTCGGCGGCCGCGTCCAGCTCCTCTTGGGTTATCGGCTCGGGCAGTTCACGCAGTATCAGGTAGTCGTCGGTGTCGCTCATGCGCATTGCTGACGTGCGTCCCCCGGGATTGTAATTGTTTCTGCGCGGACCGTCGTCGCGACGGGAGCGGTCCGACCGCCGGCGACGCCCGCGGTGTCGGGGGGTTCTCCCCGTGACGTTTAGGTACGTGGGGTGGGATCACGGAGGTATGTCCGAGGACGCCAGCCTCCCGAACGTCAAGATCGGAAGCGACGCGGCCAAGGATCCCGACTTCGAGGGGGGTGAGACGGAGGTTTCGACCGTCGAGTACCTCGACTACGAAGTCGTCGACGCCAACGACTGGGGGATCGACGACGACGACCTCTTCGAGAAGGCGGCCGCCGCCGACCTGACCGAGGAGGAGTACGGCACGATGGAGGTGAGCAGGAACCGGAAGCTCCTGGACGCCGCCGAGGACAACGGGCTCGAGTGGCCCTTCTCCTGTCGCGCCGCCTCCTGTGCGAACTGCGCCGGGATCCTCGTCGACGGCGAACTGGAGATGGAGATGAATCTCATCATCACCGACGAGGAGGTCGAGGAGCGCGGGATCCGACTGACCTGTCAGAGCAAGCCAGCGACGGACCACGTTCGGGTGATCCACAGCGCCAAACACCTCGACTACCTGCAGGACCGCGTCATCGGGGAGCGCGAGGTCTGACGAGGCGTGGGAACGGCTCCGGCGGCGCCGGTGCGGTGTCGCCGGAGTTCACTCGTCGCGGCTCGCGGCCGCCAGTCGCTCGGCCGGGGCCTCCTCGACGACCCCCTCCTGCATGCGTCGGACCTCGGAGAAGTCGACGTCGACGTCCGCGTCGTCGAGCGCCTCGATCACCGCCGTCAACACGAGCGACATCTCGTCGACCCGGCCCTCGACGCTGTTCAGCTTCTGGAAGTTCCGCTCCGCGAACCCCGTGAGCGAGTCGGAGAGCTCCGAGACGTTCTGTTCGATCCGCTGCGAATACCGCTCGCCGAGGCTGATCCGGGCGAAGTCGTCCAACTCCTCCAGCTCGGCCTCGAGCGCCTCCATGTCCCGCTCTATCTCGGCGACGCGCTCGTCGATCAGCGCCTCTATCTGGCGCTCTATCGTCCCGTCGGGCCCCGTTTCGGCCCCCGTGTCGCCCGCCGCCTCCCCGTCTTGCCCCGGTTCGACGTCGGCCGATGGGTCGTCGTCCGCCTCGACTTCGGCGGCGACGGTCGGTTCCTCGGTCTCTTCCGGATCCAGGTCCGGCGTGTTAGGCAACGTAGCCATACGATGACAATTAACATAGTACCGCTTAAATTTTGGTGGCGACTCGCCGAGTCGCTCGGCACCGACCGGAGTCGTCACCTGTCACCGACCGCCCACGTCACTCGTCAGCGACCGACCAGGCCCGTCGCTCGGTCCTGACCGCCCACGTCNNCCGCCCACGTCACTCGTCACCGACCGGTCCCGTCGCTCGCTCCGCGCCACGCTGCAGGATGAACCGGCGCTCCGGCGGGGGAGAGATGTCGAGTTCGACTGCCCGGACCAGTCGGTAATACTTCCGGTTGCCGTCCCAGTAGTGATCGACGAGGTCCTCATCCTCCAGCACGGCGAGGTGGTGGACGGCCGACTTCCCGTTCATGCCGACGGCGTCGGCCAGCTCCGTGACGTACATCGGACCGTCCGACAGGTGCTGGATGATCCGGAGCCGCTGCGGGTTTCCCAGCGCGTCGATCAACGACATCGTCTACGCCTCAATACAGAGACATAAAAGCGTTTCTTCGGGAGACCGTCCGACGCGTGATTCGCGCGGCCGGCGGGACCGACGGCGTCAGTCGGGAGTCGCCGACGGCTCGGGGACGACGGCGTGACACTCGGTGCACTGCCAGCTGTCCTCGTCGATCTTTCGGTGGTGCTTCCGGGACGTGGCGGTTCCGCCGCGGTACCACTCGACGCCGCACTCTGGGCAGGCCGTCGGAATCCGTGCCATACCGATCCGATCCGGACGAGCGATAATCAACGTTACCCAAGGGGCGAATCCCGGGCCGGGTGTGACACACGGTCACAAGAGATAAGATACGGGACGTGTATCGTGTACGTATGACAGACGATGTGGAGTTTCCGGAGTCCGAGGAGAGCGGTAAGCGAACGGTCTCGGACGGGTTCTTCGAGCGAGAAGTCTTCCTCTCGGCGGAGGAGACGGCGGCGTTCCTCCGGTCGGTGGCGGACTCGCTCGACGAGGGCCACGAACTGACGATCAGCGGGGACGACTGGGAGATCCCCTTCGCGTTCGCCGAGCCGATCGAGGTCGAGGTCGAGTTCTCCTCTCGGCGGGAGCGCGAGCTCGAACTCGAGGTGGAGTTCACCGAACGCACGGAGGGCGGCGGTATCGACGTCGCCTGAGCGCCGTCGTATCGCGACGTATCGCGCGGCGACTCCACCGGTGGGAGGCGGGACCCACCGGTCGGCTGTACTGATCAAATGTACTGGTTCGGGCTCTACCACTGGCGACGTCGGTTCCGCGCGGTCGGCGAGGGGCTGGTCGTCGCGCTCGCCGGCGTCGCGCTGGCGCGGCGACGGTCAGATCGGGCGAGTCGGGCCCTCGCCGCCGTCGCCGTCGCGCTCGGCGGGGCCCGCGCGGTCCGGACGCTCTCGACGCTGACGTCGCCCCCGCCGTGGCGTCTCGAGCGGTACAAGTACGACGCGCTCGCCCGAGAGCTCCCCCTCGCCGACGCGGGCCGCGTCCTCGACGTCGGCTGCGGGACCGGGCGGTCGCTCGTCGGGCTGGCGCCCCGGCTCTCCGGATCAACGACGGTCGTCGGGGTCGACGTCTTCGACGACAGGGTGATACTCGGGAACGGCCCCCTACTCGCCAGACGGAACGCCCGGACGGCGGGGATCGCGGTCGAGCCGGTCCGCGGCGACGCCGGCTCCCTCCCGTTCGCGTCCGGGTCGTTCGACGTCGTCACGGCGTGCCGCGTGCTCCACGACCTCCCGGCCGACCGGCACGGCGACGCGCTCGGAGAGCTCCGCCGGGTCTGCCGGGCAGACGGCGCGGTCGGGATACTCGAACTCCCGATCGTTCCGGAGCGGGTCGACGCGTCTCCGGAGCGGTACTGGCGGACCCGCGTCGGCGACGCCGGCCTCTCGGTCCGGACCGCCGCGCGCGTCCCGCGGCGCGACGGCGACGAGCCGTACGTCGTCCTCGTCGCGGCGCCGACGTGAGTCGGCCGTCGCTCTTCCGGGAGTCGCTGCGACGGCGCTCCGGGGGTCGTCGGTGCGCGCGATAAAAAGTCGGCGGCGGGCGGATTACGCCTCGAGCGAGAACACGCAGAGCCGGTCGTCGCGGCCCGCGGTCCCGCGGCGGAGCCAGCCGCTCCCGCCGACCTGGATGGCCACGTACTGCTTCTCGGTCTCGGGGTCGTACCAGCTCATCGGGCTGCCGGAGATCGCCGTCTCGCCGGTGGAGTACTCCCAGAGGCGGTCGCCGGTCTCGCCGTCCCAGGCGATGACGTCGCCGTTCTGCGTGCCGCCGAACACGACGCCGCTCTCGGTGGTCACCAGCCCGCCCCAGATGTAGGCGTCGCTGTCGATCCAGTCGCGCCAGACCAGCTGTCCGGTCTCCGGATCGACGGCGCCGACGGCGCTGATGTGGTCGTTGTACCCCTCCGGGGGTTGGTCGATCTCGTCTTCGAGGATGCCGCCCCAGTACTTCTTGCCCTCTTCGTACTCCTCGAAGCGCCACCAGGCCTCTTGGGGCGAGTTGTTCATCTTGAAGTACGCGAGGCCGAGCTCAGGGTTGTACGCGGGCGGCTGCCAGTCGTTCCCGCCCATCGCGCCGGGCATGAACGGCATCCGCCGGCCCTCGTCGATGTGCGGGATCATCCGGAACATGTTCAGCTGTTGGACGCCGGGCTCGCTCCGGTTGAGGAGCTTTCCGTTGTCCGCGTCGAGCGTGTAGCCCCACGCGGTCTTTCCGAAGGAGACGACGGCGTCGCCCTCGAAGTCGCGGTGCTCCATCTCGAAGTCCGGGATGAGCAGCCGCGGCGCCGCGGAGTCGTAGTCCCACACGTCGTGGGGGGACTCCTGGTGGAACCACTCGCGCTCGCCGGTCTCTAAGTCGAGACAGAGCGTTCCCGCGCTGTTCCGGTTCGGCCCCGGTCGGACGGAGCCGTCGAAGTCGGGGCCGGGGTTCCCGACCGGCATGTACAGCTTCTCGTTTTCCGTGTCGATCGTCGCCGTCATCCAGTTGGTCGCGCACGACTGCTCGATGCTGTCGCCGACCCACTCCTCGTCGGGCGACGTCATCGTGCGCCACACCTCGTCGCCGGTCTCGGCGTCGAGCGCGACGTGGAAGCCGCGGACGCCGTACTCGCCGCCGGCGCTGCCGGTGAACACCTTGCCGTCGTACACGACCGGCGCCCACGTCGCGGAGTAGCCGGACTCGTGGTCGGCCGTGCTCGTGTACCACTCCTCCTCGCCGGTGTACCGGTTGAGCGCGACGACGCCCGAGTCGAGCGTCGTCATGAACACCTTGTCGCCGAGGACCGCCACGCCGCGGTTGTTGTCGTCACAGCAGAGGACGACGTCCGACGGCACCGCGTACGTGTAGCTCCACAGCACGTCGCCGGCCCGCGTGTCGATGGCCTTGACGTGGTTCGGTCCGTTCGACTGGTACATCACCGGCGGGTCGCCGGGGACCACCAGCGGCGTGCCCTCCATGCTGGACTCCGCGCCGACGTGGAGCTCGTACTCGAGCTCGAGGTCGCCGACGGTCTCTGGAGTGATCACGTCCGCGGTGGTGCAACGGTGCTGTTCGTAGTTCCCGCCGTACGTGAGCCACGACTCCGGATCGTCAGCCGAGTCGATGATGTCCTCCTCGGTGATGTCCCTCCGTGGGATCCGATCCGTGTCGTGCTGGTGGGTGACGGACTCCTCGGGCGACCCGAGCACCCGATACCCCTGATCCGTTTCACGTACGACTGTGTCCTGTGCGGCCTTGACCGCCCTGTCTTCTTCTATTGCCATTGGTATACCCTCCTAGCGTGCGGGACTCGGATTGCGCTTCTCTTCGGTGATCCAGTACACGTCCTTACAGATCTCTTCCTGGTTGACGATCGCGATCGCGGCACCGCCGGTCAGCGCGGCCACCAGCTGAGAGTCGCTCATCGCCCCGTTTTCGGCGATGTCGAGCGCGGCCCGCGCGATCAGATCCACGCCGGCGAGCATCGCCTTCACGTCCCAGTAGCCGTCGTCGAGGATCTCCTCGGTGACGAGCACCTCCTTCTGCCAGAGGTGGACGTCCATCGAGTTGACCCACAGCAGCGCCCCGCCCATCGCGCGCTTGTGGAGCGGCGGGACGTGTTCGACGTCGAACTCCACGTCGCTGGGGATCTCTTTCGTGGGAACCCACCGAGCGAGGCGAGTGTTGTTGTTCACCACGTTCATCACGAGCACGGTCTTCTCCCGCTCGTCGAACCCGAGACCGTCGAGTTCCTCGCTCAGCGCGTCGAGCCGGACGAGCTCGTGTGCCGTCTGCTCGATGTGCTCCGGCGTGAACCGGGGGAGCCGCTCCTCGAGGCTCTCGAAGAATCCGGCCTCCACGAGGTGATCGTAGAGGCGCCACGAGGGCTGCACGATTTTACGGTACAGCGCCTCCGGCTCCTCCGTTCCCTCCGGAATTCCCGCGTCGCGAACCTCCGAGAGCCGAGCGATCTGCTCTTCGAAGGCCGCGAGTTCCGACGCGAGCAGGTCGGCGTCGAGCGCTCCCGCCATGTCGTCGCGGATCGCCTCGCCCATCGAGGCGAACTCCGGGTCCGTTTCCGTCTCGACCGTTTGTCTGAGCTCAGACAACGTGGGTCTCTCGCCGACGTCCGACCGACTGATGCCGAGCGCGTCTGTGAGTTCGTCTCGGCCGTCGATCGTGATCTGTTGTCTCGTCATAGTGGTATCGTGGTGCGGAAACTCCCCATGCACCCGCAGTATCGACTGGCACTTTGTACCATATAATAATTATTATAACAGATTGATATGTATGCGCGCCAGACGGCGCGTCGCGGGTCTCTGTCCGACGATCGTCGGCCGAATGCACGTGACGCGTCGAGGGGCGGCGCCGAGCGCGGGGAGAGCCGGCCCGAGCGCGGGGAGAGCCGGCCCGAGCGCGGGTTGCGCCGGACCGATCCCCGGCCGCCCCGGGCGGCGCGAGAGCGACGCGTCGCACTCCGAACCGCGACGGCTCCCGCGGACGACGCGACGAGAGCCGTCGCGTTATCGGCCCCGATCACGGCCGATATCGGGGAGAGCTATACTCTTCGTTATATTTCTCCGTGGCGTGAATCAGAAATTTAATTATTGTTATATAAAGGAATTGATTATAAGGGATATTAATTATGAATACAACCCCAATGATCCCCCGCCGGGAAGGCCGTTACAGTCCTACGTCTGTAATTGATATTCGGCTGTCGTTATCATATCAATAATGTATAACTTCTCGGCGCGCTCCGCTCGTCTGCGCGCGAACCACGGAAAAATAACACTCGTCTGATAGCAACGCGACCGGGTCGGCCCGTCGGTCGCCGCGGCGGCAGCGCGAGGCTCGGTTCGGGTCGTGGCATTCGCCGATCGAGACCGCGATCGCGGTCCGTTACCGTCGCCGACATCGGGCCTCGAGTTCGGTGCGTGAGCCCTTCTCGCTCTCGCGCGTCACTCCTCGATCAGGACGACGTCGCCGGTCGACCCGCAGGCCGGGCACTCGAGGACGCCCTTCGTGTCCGTGATGCTCTCCCGTCGGGGGAACTCGGCCCCGCACGACTCGCATCGCGCGTTGTTCCGGTCGATCCGCACTCCGTCGGTCGGGTTCCCCTGAACGAGACCGGAGCCGCAGATCGGGCACTCCAGCGCGGCCGTGCCGCCCGTGTCGGCGCGCGACCGAGGGAACCACGAACCGCAGTCCGCACAGCGCGCGTTTTGACGCGTCATACCGTGTCACACGTCCGCGACCCCCTTCAACGTACGGTCGGGAGCGTCGGTCCCGATCGGCCGGTCGAGCCCGTCGGACCGGTCGGACCCGGCTCGTCGGGGTCGGTCGACCCGTTCCTCCCGCGGTCGGCGCGGCGCCCCACGGTTTCATTACGCTCCCCGCCGTCGTCCCGACGAGAACCACCATGTCTACTGACCACGATCGACGGCCCGAAGCGACCCTCCGCGTCGCGTCGGCGCCGGGCGACGCGGACGACGACGACGGCGTGGTGCGGATCGGACCGGACGCGATGGGGTCGCTCGGAGCGAGCCGGGGCGACGTCGTCGTCCTCGAGGGGCCGCGGGGATCGGTCGCCGCGCGCGCCTGGCCCGCCGATCCCGACGACGACGGGACCGTGCGGGCGTCCCACTGGACGCGGCGGTCCCTCGGTGCCGGCGTCGACGACTCCGTCGCGGTCCGTCCCGCCGTCGCGCGCGACGCGGACGAGGCGGTCGTCGCGCTGCCGGAGGCGGTCGACGTCGACGACGCGCTCGGGCTCTCCTTCCGCGACGCGCTCGTCGACCGGGTCCTGACGGCCGGACAGGTCGTCCCCGTCGCGCTCGGCCTCGACTCCGTCCCCGGTGCGCCGGAGCGAACGGTGCCCGTGAAGATCGCGGAGACGAGCCCGTCGGGCCCGGTCGTCGTGCGGGAGGGGACGCGGTTGGGGATCTCCGAGGAACCCGCGACGGACGTCGAGCTCCCGGCGGCGGAACCCGAGGGCCGCGCGACGTACGACGACGTCGGCGGCCTCGACGCGGCCGTTCGACGGCTGCGTGAGACGGTCGAACTCCCCATGCGGAACCCGTCGCTGTTCCGGGAGCTCGGCGCGAACCCGCCGACCGGCGTGCTGTTACACGGGCCCTCCGGCGCGGGGAAGACGCTCCTCTCGAACGCCGTGGCGAACGAGCTGGACGCCCACGTCGTGCGGCTCCGCGCCCCCGACGTGACCTCGAAGTACCGGGGGGAAAGCGAGGAGCGGCTCCGCGACGCCTTCGAGGAGGCGACGGCTGAGGCCCCGTCGGTTCTGCTCCTCGACGAGCTCGACGCCGTCGCCGGCGACCGGGCCCGCGGCGGGGAGGCGAACGGTCGGCTCATCGGTCAGCTGCTCTCGCTGCTGGACGACCTGGGCGAGGGCGACCCCGTCGTGGTGATCGGCACGACGAACCGGGTCGACGCGATCGACCCGGCGCTCAGGCGCCCGGGCCGATTCGACCGCGAGATCGAGATCGGCGTTCCCGACCGGGACGGCCGCGAGGAGATCCTCGACGTGCACACGCGGGACCTCCGCGTGAGCGACGAGGTGGACCTCGGCGCCTACGCGGAGAACACCCACGGGTTCGTCGGCGCGGACTTGGAGAACCTGGTGACGGAGGCCTCGATGAACGCGATCCGTCGCGTGTGGCCCGATCTCGCCGACGACCCGGCGTCGGCGCCTCCGGAGGCCACCGCGTCGATCGCGGTCACCGACGACGACTTCAAGACCGCGCTGCGGGAGGTCGAGCCGTCGGCGCTCCGGGCGATCAGCGTCGAGGTCCCGGACGTCACCTGGGACGACGTGGGCGGGCTCGAGGCGGTGAAAGAGCGGCTCCGCGAGACCGTGCAGTGGCCGCTCGAACACCCGGAGGCGTACGAGCGCGTCTCGCTCGCTCCCGACCGCGGGATCCTCCTGTACGGTCCGCCCGGGACGGGGAAGACCCTCCTCGCGAAGGCGGTCGCCAACGAGAGCCGGTCGAACTTCGTCTCGGTGAAGGGGCCCGAGCTGCTGGACAAGTACGTCGGCGAGTCGGAGAAGGGCGTCCGCGAGGTGTTCTCGAAGGCCAGACAGAACGCGCCGACGGTCGTCTTCTTCGACGAGATCGACGCGATCGCGGCCGAGCGCGGCGGGTCGACCGACGCGAACGTCGGCGAGCGCGTCGTCTCGCAGCTCCTCACCGAGCTCGACGGGTTAGAGGAGATGGAGGACGTCGTCGTCGTCGCCACGACCAACCGGAAGGACCTGATCGACGACGCGCTGCTGCGCGCCGGCCGGATCGAGCGGCACCTCCGCGTCCCCCGACCGGACGCGGCGGCGCGGCGGGAGATCCTCTCGGTCCACTGCCGCGGTCGACCCCTCGCGGACGACGTCGACGTCGACGCCCTCGCCGACCGGACCGACGGGTACGTCGGCGCGGACATCGAGGCGGTCTGTCGCGAGGCCGCGGCCGAGGCCGTGCGGGAGTACGTCCGCGGCGACGACGTCGACGCCGACGGGATCCGGATCACCGGCGACCACTTCGAACGGGCGCTCGACGCGGTCGCCCCGAGCGACGCGGACACGGAACCGCCCGCTGACGGCGAGGCGGGCTCGGCGGCCGAACCGCCCGCTGACGACGAGACGGGCTCGCTCGCGGATCGCCTCGACGCCGACGAGAGCGGCTGACCGCGGTCTCGCGCGGGCGGGTCACCGGTCAGTCCGCGCCGCTCACGGAGCCGCCGAACCCGGTCTGGTATAAATATTTACGGAAAACCATTATGTATATTCATTCACATGCCCTCAAACGGGATGATCCGAACCAGACGAGCGGTTCTCGCTACAGTCGGGACGGCAGCGGTATCGGGGTGTACCGGCCGCTTCGGCGGCGACGGCGGCGTCGACGGCGGAAACGGGAGCGGGAACGGGGACGGTGACGGCGACGCCACTGACGGCGGCGACGGGGGGAGCGGCAGCGACGGCGACGACGACGGCGGGACCGATAGCGCCCCCGCCGTCGAGAGCCCGTCGCTGCTGCTCAACTGGCGGATAAGCGGTCTCCACGCGCCGTACTTCGCCGCGCAGTCGCAGGGGTTCTACGAGGAGGAGGGGTTCGAGTCGGTCACGATAGAGAGCGGCGAGGGGTCCGACTTCTCGGCCCAGCAGGTCGCGCTCGGTAACACCGAGTTCGGCGTCTCCAGCAGCGACCAGGTCCTCGGCGTCAACGCCGGGGACCTCTCCCCGCTGGCCGTGGGGGTCGTGATGCAGCGGAGCCCGGTCGTCGTCTTCTCGTCGCGGGAGCGGTTCGGCGAGGAGCTGACGGACCCGTCGCAGCTGTCGGGCGCGACGGTGGGGAGCGGTCCCGGGATGGTCCGCCAGATGGTGCGCGGGTACTTCGACGCCGCCGGCGTCACCGACGTGGAGTACGTCGACACCGGGTACGACACGGTACAGCGGCTCCTCGCCGGGGAGATCGACGCGGCGGGCGGCGTCTTCGGCGACGTCGTCGACGCGCGCCACCAGGGCGCCGAGGTCGACGTGCTCTCGGTGCACGACGCCGTCCCGTCCTACGGCCACGTGCTCACCGTCGGGGAGTCGTTCGCCGAGGAGAACCCGGAGACCGTGGCCGCGTTCCTCCGGGCGACCGCCCGCGGCGCGGTGTGGGCCGACCGGAATCCGGAGGGGGCGATCGACGCGCTCGTCGACGCGCAGGGCGAACTCGCGGAGGTCCGCGAGAACCAGCGCGACAAGTGGGACCTGATGCGCTCCGAGTACATGCTCTCGGAGGCCGTCCGCGAGGAGGGATGGGGGTGGAGCGAGCCGGAGCCGTGGCAGCGGACCTACGAGACGCTGGACGCCGCGGACTTCTTCGACGGCTCGGTCGACCCCGACGCGGTCTGGACGAACGAGCACATCGACACCGACGACGAACACGTCGCCGACTACGCCGACCTCGTCGACCAGTGACTCCCGTCCCCTCCCCCCGGGCAGGCGGACCGGCGCCGAGCGGCGACCGAGGGGCGCCGAGCGTCGACCGAGGGGCGGCGAGCGACGGCTCCGTCGGGGAGGTGCGGTGAGCGATGGCCGAGCGCGAGCGCACGCGAGAGTCGCGGACGCCCTCCGTCCGTCGGAGCCCCGGGCGTCGAGCGCGTCGGGTCCGGACCCGGCTCCTCGCGGCGGCGAAGCGCGTCGCCCCGCCGGTGCTGCTGTTCGTCGCGCTCGTCCTCGCGTGGCACGGGACGGTCGTCGCGCTCGGGATCCCGGCGATCATCCTGCCGCCGCCCGCGGCCGTCGCAGACGCGCTCGTCGCCCGCGGCGCCACGCTGTTCGCCGACGCCGCCGTGACGGGCGCGACCGCGGCGACGGGCCTGCTCGCCGGCTGCGCCGTCGGCGCCCTCCTCGCGTTCGCGATGACCTACTCGCGGACGGCCGCCCGGATCGCCTTACCGTACGTCATCGCGCTCCGCATCGCGCCGCTGATCGCGATCGCCCCGCTCGTCTTCCTCTGGTTCGGCCGAGGGATTCCCGCCCGCGCGGCGCTGGTCGCGACGCTGGCGCTGTTCCCGATGACCGTCGCGACGCTGGACGGGCTCCGGTCGACGCCGGAGCGGTACCTCGCGCTCGCGCGCTCCGTCGACGCGTCGAAGCCGTCCGTGTTCCTCCGGGTGCGCGTCCCCGCGGCCGCGCCGAGCGTGTTCGCCGGGCTCAAGCTCGCGGCGACGCTGTCGATCGTCGGGGCCGTCGTCGCCGAGTTCGTCACGCTCAGGGCCGGGATCGGCTACCGCGTGTTCGTGACCGCGGAGCGCCTCCGGACCGCGGAGACGTACGCCGCGCTGGTCGCGCTGTCGGCGCTCGGCGTCGCCTTCTACCTCGTTCCGGTCCTCCTCGAACGCGCGGTCTGGACCGAGTGAGTCCGCGCTCCCTGCCTCCGGCCGAGCCGTCCCCCGGCCGCTCAGTCGGCGGTCGGCGTCCAGACGAGCCGGCGCTGCGCGACGGCGATCAGCCCGTACAGCGCGAGTCCGAGCGCGACGAGCACCACCAGGGCGGCGAGCATGAGATCCACTTGGACGTTCTCCGAGGCGAGGAGGACGAGGAACCCGAGCCCGCTGTCGGCGACGATCCACTCGGCGACGACGGCCCCGATGACGGCGAGCGTCACCGACTGCTTGAGCCCGGCGAACAGGTCCGGGACGGCGTACGGCAGTTCGAGCCGCAGGAACGCGTCCAGCGAGCCGGCGTCGACCGAGCGGAGCAGGTCCCGCTGTTCGGCCGGGACGCGTTCGAACCCCGCCGCCGCGCTCAACACCATCGGGAAGAACGCGATGAGTCCGATGAAAACGACCGCGGTCGTCATGCCGGTGCCGACGTATATCAGCAGCAGCGGGGCGATCGCGATCTTCGGGAGCACCCGCACGGTGACGAGGTACGGGTAGACCGCTCGCCGGAGCCACCGCAGGCGCGAGATCGACACCGCGAGGGCGAGCCCGGCCGCGATCCCGACGCCGCCGCCGATGGCGACCTTCCGCGCGGTCGCGGCGGCGTTCCGAACGAACAGCCCGGGATTGCCGAGGAGCACCGCGGCGACGGCGTCCGGCGGCGGGAGGAGATACGGGGGGACGTCCGACGCGGCGACGAGGGCCCACCAGGCGGCGGTCGCTACCGCGAGCCCGCCGAGCGGGAGGGCCACGTCGGCCACCGAAACCGGCGACCCGGGCTCGCCGACGCGTCCGTTCATGGCTCCGTGAGCGTCGTCCCGGCCGTCGAGGGGTTCGAGCGGTCCTCGTGTAACACGGCCCGGACCGCCGCGACCTGTTCCTGGAACGCGTCGCTGCTGTACGCCTCGTCCGTCCGGGGCCGCGGCAGATCGACGTCGAACGTCTCGACGATCCGCCCCGGGTCGCTCTCCATGACGACGCAGCGGTCGGCCAAGAAGACGGCCTCCGGGACGCTGTGGGTGACGAACACGACCGTCTTCCGCTCGGCCCGCCAGAGCCCGCGGATCTCGACGCCGAGCCGCTCCCGCGTTATCTCGTCGAGCTCGCCGAACGGCTCGTCCATGAGCAGGATCTCCGCCCCGAGGTGGATCGCCCGGGCGATGGCGACACGCTGTTTCATCCCCCCGGACAGCGCCGCCGGGCGAGCGCTCTCGAACCCCTCCAGCCCGACCTCACGGAGGAGCCGTCTCGCCCCCTCTCTGTCGGCGGGCTTCCCGGCCATCTCACGGAGGAACGCGACGTTCTCGACGGCCGACTTCCACGGGAGCAGCGTGTGCTGTTGGAACACGTACCCGATCTCCGCGTTCGCTCGCGCCGCGTCCGTCGTCCGCCCGTTCACGCGGACGCGACCCGCGGTCGGCTCTTGGAGCCCCCCGACGGTCCGCAGCAGCGTGGTCTTCCCGCAGCCGGACGGGCCGACCACCGTGAGGAACTCCCCGTCATCGACCGTCAGATCGACGTCTTCGACCGCCCGCACGTCGTCGAACGCGACGGTCACGCCGTCGATCTCGATCACGGGCCCTCACCGAGCAGGTCGCCCTGTTCCAGCGCGACTTCCAGCCGGTCCCACGTCGACCGCCCGTGCCACCCCCACCCCTCGTCTCTCACCGCGTCGCCCGTCCCGAACGACTCGACCCCGCGCGCGAAGCGCTCGCTCACGGCGCTCGCGGAGTCGTCCGTCTCCGCGGCCACGGCCGCGGCCGCCGGGCCGGGGTCGGTCCGCGCGGCCGCCCAGCCCGCCGCGGTCCCCGCGAGGAACCGCCGCCAGGGGTCGTCCGTCCGCCGGAGCGGGGCCGCCGGACCGACGAGCGTGAGCCCGTATATCGGGAAGTGGTCGCCGATCGAGAGGACGTCGACCGTCCGGTCGTCCGCTTCCAGTTCGAGCGGGTCGGCGAACGACCCCGTCGCCACGTCGGCGTCGCCCGCGATCAGCCCGCCGCGCTCCTCGCCGTCGGCGTCGACGAGTTCGACGTCGCGGAGCAGGTCGGCCTGCGAGAGGAACAGCCTCGCGAGCAGACACGTCTCCGAGCCCGCGGTCGTGAGGATCCGCCGTCCGCGCAGTTGGTCAACGCTCTCGAACGGCTCGCCGAAGCGGTCGCGGACCGTGTACAGCACCGTCGCGGTCCGCTGGTGGACCACGGCCAAGGGCACGACCGGGAGGCCCGCGGCCAGCGCCCGGACGACCGATCCGGCACCGACGAGCGCGACGTCGGCGTCCCCGTCGAGCACCGCTTCGAGCGCCCGGTGCGAGCCGCGATGGGCGGTGACCCTCGCGTCGAGCCCCCGTCGCTCGTACGCCCCCTCTTCGAGGGCGGCGTACAGCGGGAGGTGGAGCGCGTTCGGGCGCCAGTTGAGCGCGACGACGACCCCGCGGTCGAGCTCCCGGTCGTCGACGGCGACGCCCCCGCGCCCGAGGCCGGCCACCCGCCGCTCCACCCCGACCACGCCGACCGCGGCGACCGGACCGTTCCCGCGGGCCGGGTCGTCGTCGAGTCCTCCGACCTCCCGAGCGAGGGCGAGCGCGTCTGGCTCAAGGGGTACGGCTGCGTCCGGTACGCGGGCGACGAGCTGGTCTTCGCGGACGCCGACATCGACGTCGTCCGCGACGGCGACGTGGACGTGGTCCACTGGGCGCCGGCCGACGGTGGGCTCGACACCCTGCTGCGGACCGTCACCGGCGACGTCCGGGGGATCGCCGAGCCCGCGGTCGACGACGTCGACACCGACGGCGTCGTCCAGTTCGAGCGCGTCGGCTTCGCCCGGATCGACGCCTTCGAGCCGGCCGCCACCGACGAGCCCGACGGACCCGACGGCGAGGAGGACCTGCTCGCGTACTACGCGCACCCGTAGTCCGAATCCGCCGTCGGCCTCGTCGACGCTCCGAGCCCCGTGAGCCGCCCTCGCCGACCGCCTGCCGCGGGGGTTAAGTAGCGAGCCCCGGAACTACGGGCACGATGGCCATCGACTCGAACTTCGAACAGAACCGGGAGCAGGTCGGCGAGGAGGACGGCGTCGCCGTCTGGGGACCCGTCGACCCGCCCGAGAAGCAGGGGATCCGCGGCACCCACGTCGCCGTCGACTTCGACATCTGTCTCGCCGACGGCGCCTGCTTGGAGGACTGCCCGGTGGACGTGTTCGATTGGGTGGACACCCCCGGCCACCCCGAGTCGGAGCGGAAGGCGAACCCGATCGACGAGGACCAGTGTATCGACTGCATGCTCTGCGTCGACGTCTGTCCGGTCGACGCTATCGACGTCGACCCCGGCCGCGAGAACCGGATTTAATCGGTCGCGTTCGGCGGGGCGCCGACGACCGTTGTAGCAGTCGTCGTTTATTTATAAACGGTTGACCTCGGACCTCCGGACAACACCTCCAAAGCCCCAGCCGCTCGGTTATAAACCGTTGCCAGTAACTCTTCGATGAACACCTCCAAAGC
The DNA here is from genome assembly GCF_002252895.1 of Halorubrum sp. Eb13. Lineage (NCBI taxonomy): Archaea > Methanobacteriati > Methanobacteriota > Halobacteria > Halobacteriales > Haloferacaceae > Halorubrum > Halorubrum sp. Eb13. The sequence continues at coordinate 148,224 of NZ_NHPE01000042.1, forward strand.
CCAGCCGCTCGCTTATAAATCGTTGCCAGTAACTCTTCGATGAACACCTCCAAAGCCCCAGCCGCTCGCTTATAAATCGTTGCCAGTAACTCTTCGACGAACACCTCCAAAGCCCCAGCCGCGACGACTCGCGCGCTTTGCTGCGCTCCTCGCTCGGTCGCTGGCGCTCCCTCGTTGCGGTGCTTGCTGCAGCGTGCTTCGTCCTCGCGGCTGCCCCTTTGAGCCCCGCCCGACCGCACGGCACCGCACCTCACGCCTCCCCAGCCTCGTCGGTGGTCCTCCGCTTCGCTCCGGACCACCGACTCCCTCGCGCGTGCTGCTCGGCCGCGGGGCGGCCTCGCAGGCACGCGCCACCTCCTCTGTTTATAGATGCCGGCCGCAGTCCCGTCAGTCAGTTATAAATCGCTCCCGCTCTGCGAGCGCGAAGTCGGTCCCGTACCGCTCGACGAGGGGCTCGTACGCGTCGCCGAGCGCGCGCATGCAGGCGGCCGTCGAGACGTAACCGAGCTCGTCCGCGACCGACTCCCACGGGCGGCCCTGCAGGACTTTCCGAACCAGCAGTCGCTCTTCGAGGGCGCCGAGTTCCGGGGCGTCCTCGACCAGCGCCGCGAGCGCGAGGTCCCGGAACGCGCCGGGCGCGCTGTCGTACATCCCGGGCCCGAACGACGCCCCGACGACGGAGCGCCACTCGATCTCGGTCAGAGCCACCGGGACCGGCGCGGGACAGGCGCGGAGCGCGCCGGCGACCACGTCGGGGTCGACGTCGCGGTGGGCGTCCGAGAGCCCGTCGCGCTCGCGGTCTCGGAAGGTGACGGCGTGGCGCGACAGGAGGTCTCGACCGGCCTCGCTCGCCGGGCGCAGCATGATCGCCGAGTGCTCGCCGGAGGCGTCGTTGCGGGAGGTCGAGAGGTGGACGGTCCGGTAGCCGGCCCGTCGCCAGAACCGGAGCAGGCGCGGCGTCGCGCCGTAGCCGACCGAGAAGTAGTCGACCGCCGCTCCGAACTCGGCGTGGATCTCCGCCAGCAGCCGTGAGCCGAACCCCGCGTCTCGCAGGGCGTGGTGCGTCGCGATCCGGACCGTCCGGACCCCCCGCGGCCCGGCGGCCGCCTCGTCGCGGAGCTGGCTCGTCAGCACGTCGGGGACCATGTTTCCGCGGACGCGCTCGCCCTCGTACATCGCCCGGCGCGTCTCGGCGTCCAGTCCGCCCTCGCGAGCGAGCAGCGCGACGGCGACCACCCGCCCCTCGGCGACGAGCGCCCGCGCGGAGAGGTTCGGGGCGTCCAGCAGCCGCGCGAGGTCGTTCGGCTCGGTGCGGTAGTGAGCGGCGACGAGCAGCCCGAACGCCTCGCCGAGCAGGGCCTCGTCCGCGAGCAGGTCGTCGGGCGCGAGCGCTCGGTACGTCGCCTCGTCGGCCGCCGTCCCCGCGACGGCCTCGTCGACCGCCGGCCGCGCGTCGAGCAGGAGCGCCCGCGACGCCCACGCCTCGACGGGGTCGTTGCGCGCGTACCGGATCGGCTCGTCGAGGCGGACGTCCCGGACCGCGAGGGGGCTATCGAGCAGTCGCTCGCGGAACCGGATCGCGAACCCCCGCCCGGCTCCCTCGTAGCCGTGGACCGTGGTGCAGAACGCGACGGCGACCCGCTCGTCGAGGAACCCCTCCAGCAGCCGCACCGGGAGCGCCGCCGCCTCGTCGACGATCGCG